>NZ_CAXQGS010000103.1:0-51058 GCF_964223445.1 Cytobacillus sp. | reverse complement strand
TCTGGAACAGCATGTCTGAAGTGGAAAAACAGCATATGATCGAGGCATTCCGCTTTGAAGTCGGAAAGGTTCAGAACAAAGAAGTGAAGCAGCAGGTTGTCGACATGTTCAGCAATGTGGATCATTTCCTGGCCGAGCAAATTGCCCTAGGAGTTGGAGCAATCGTGCCGGATGCTGCGAATGAATCGAAAGTGACGCTCTCTTCACCAGCATTAAGCCAAATGAACACAGCCAAATCACCTAAGACCCGAAAAGTCGCCATCCTTGCTGATAATGGCTTCAGCTATACTGAAGTCAAAACCGTAATGGAAGCCTTGAAAGGTGCTGGGATTATGCCTGAAATTGTCAGCAAAAACCTGGGTATGATCAAAGGAGACGGCGGAGAACTGGAAGTTATGAAAACATTTCTGACTTCACACTCCGTTATGTATGACGCCATCTATGTGGCAGGAGGAAAAGAAAGTGCCAAAGCTCTGAAAATGATGCCGCAGGCAAAGGAATTCGTCAGCGAAGCCTACAAGCATTTTAAAACCATTGCTTTTGGCGGTGAAGGAGCCGAACTGCTGCCTGCAGAAGCTTTAAACCTGATGGGGCAATCCCAAACTCTTTCCGATATGGGAATCGTCGAAATCAAAAGCGGCGAAGCATCCGCAAGCGAGAATTTAATTAATAGCATTGCCATGCACCGTCATTGGGGGCGTGCCATATAAAATTGAAGCCAGCTGCCCGCTATCGGGCGGCTGGCTTTTTTTCTGATTCCCTGATAGATTAAGGACTGACCGATATAGCTGGAAACTGACCGAAATATTGGAGAAACTGACCGATAAAATCGAATAGTAACCGATAAATTAAAAATATGACCGATAAAGCTGATGAAGTGACCGATAAACGGAAAAATGTTCGGCCATCGTTGAGTTCGGCCGAAAAATCTTAAATTTTGGCCGGTATTTTCCTGATTAACCCTTCCCGCCAGCAGCCGCAACAAAATTTCCCCAATATGCAGGTATTCCCCTCCTTTAATAAGAATTCTTTAATATCCACCTGCCAAAACAAAGCAAAAAATGACAGGAAGGCAAAAAGAGAAAAAGGTAGGATGAAATCAAGGGAGTGATCAGTAATGTCATGGATCGTATCGCTGCAGAAGGCGATTGATTATATAGAAGAGCACTTGCTGGAAGATGATCTTTCCATTGGGAAAGCTGCGGAGGCAGCGAACTCGTCCGTATTTCATTTTCAGCGTACATTTGCCATTTTGACAGATATGCCGGTCGGCGAATATATCCGGGGAAGGAGATTAACCCTCGCCGCACAGGACCTGGTCCTAACAGACCGCAAAGTGATTGATCTCGCCTATAAATACGGCTATGACACTCCCGAAGCTTTTACCAAAGCTTTCCGCAGGCAGCATGGCATGACCCCGACTGAAGCAAGAAACTTTTCCGGAAAGCTGAAATCATATAACCGCCTGGTGATCCAGGTGAGTCTGAAAGGGGCAGAACCAATGCAATATGCAATTGTCGAAAAAGAAGCTTTTCAAGTAGCAGGAATCAATAGGGAGTTCTCATTGTGCAATGAAGAGAATCTGGCCGGCATCCCGAAAATGTGGGATGAGGTAAATAGTAACGGGACCGCTGAGAAGCTATTCATGCTGAATAATGGCGAAATTAAAGGGATTCTCGGCGTATGTGTCGATAAACGCAGCGCGAAGCCTGACAGCATGGACTACTGGATCGGGGCAAGCTTCAAAGGCGATAAGCCTGACAGCTTAGAGTGCCTGGAAGTCCCTGCCTCCAAATGGGCGGTGTTCGAAGTTCATGGCGCCATGCCGCATGCCATGCAAAAGACCTGGAAAAAAATCTTCTCGGAATGGTTTCCATCCAGCGGCTATGAACATGCCGCTGCGCCAGAGCTGGAAGTCTATTCTGCCGGGGATGCGTCCAGTCCGGATTATTATTCAGAGATCTGGATTCCCGTAAAATAAACATTAGGAAAACCTGCAGACGCTAGATCTGCAGGTTTTCTATTAAGACTTCCTCTTCGGAATTCTCCCAATCCCCAGCTCCTTCGCTTCTTTCTGCAGTGCCTTGATCAGACTGAAGGTCATTAAAGCCATGATAACGGAAAAAGGAAGAGCTGCTGCAATCATCGTATTCTGCAACGCTTGCAGCCCTCCGGAATAGAGCAGGACCAATGAAATGGCAGCAAGCAATATACCCCAAACCATTTTTATCTTATTGCCAGGATGGTGCGAACCATTTGTTGTCATCATTCCTAATACATATGTGCCGGAGTCTGCAGAGGTAATAAAAAATGTACAAATGAGTAAGATGGCAATGACCGAAAGGACAGCTCCCATCGGAAAGTTCGAAAACACACCAAACAATGCTTCCTCAGTAGCCAATTCGGAAATTTTGACAACACCGTTATGCTCTTGGAGCATTGCAGTTCCGCCAAATGTTGCAAACCATATGAAGCCTATCAGAGAGGGCACAAGGAGTACGCCGAAAACAAATTCCCGTATGGTTCTCCCTTTTGAAACGCGGGCGATGAAAATCCCCACGAAGGGTGCCCAGGCAATCCACCAGGCCCAGTAAAAAATCGTCCAGCCATTAATCCATTCCCTGACCTCTGGATTTAACGGCGCAATTCTAAGACTCATGCCAGGTAAATTCTGCAGATAGGACCCAAGAGTATTGGTGAACAGGTTAAGGATGAACAATGAAGGTCCCAGGAAAAAAGTGAGCAGAAATAGAACCGCTGCTAAAATCATATTGGCATTGCTCAGGATTTTGATGCCCTTACCAAGTCCGGACCAGGCGGATATCATGAAAAGAACCGTAACAATTACCACAATAATGAACTGGACAGTAATACTGACCGGTATGCCAAAAAGATAGGACAGCCCGCCGTTAATCTGCACAGCTCCAAATCCCAGTGTCGTAGCTACACCAATCACAGTCGCAACCACTGAAAGAATATCGATGATCTTCCCTGCAGCTTTCTGAGTATGTTCCCCTAAAATCGGCTTCAAAGTGGCACTTATTAAACCAGGTTCCCCATGGCGGAAGTTGAAGTATGCCAGCACAAGAGCCACAATGCCATAAATCGCCCAGGCATGGATTCCCCAATGGAAGTAAGTATACCTCATGGCATTCCTAATGGCCTGGTCCGTCCCTACTTCTCCGCCTGTCGGGGACCCGACCGCATAGTGATAAATCGGCTCAGCTGCACCCCAGAAAACCAGCCCGATCCCCATACCAGCGCTGAACAGCATGGCAAACCACGTAGGGCGGGAAAATTCCGGTTTATCATCCTGCTTCCCAAGCTTGATTCTTCCTAAAGGGCTGATTAAAAAATATAAACAAACAATGACAATAAACGAAACAAGTATTAAATAATACCAGCCGAATTTATCTGTGATAAAAGCCTGTACATTTGCTGTCACACTCTCCAGCGAATCCGGGACAAAAACACCGAATAAAACAAGCAATAATAATATGCCCACCGATATATAGAAAACCATTAAGTTCTTCTTCACATACAATCCCCTTTCTTCTGTTGCCGCTTCCTTTAGGATTAAATACATTGGAAGTAATTATGCGGCTGAAAAAGAAATTTGCAGGAAATTCCCATATGCTGACGAAATTCCATAGGTAACTCAACAAGGAGGTAAGAGATTTTGCTGACATTATTTCGCTATAACTGGCAAGTGCGTGATGAGTGGTTTGAATGGTGCCGCCAGCTTTCAGCCGAAGAGCTGAATGCCAATCGGACCGGAGGAGCAGGGGGCATTCTGGAAACCCTTTTTCATATCGTGGATGTAGAATACAGCTGGATTTGTGTTATTCAGGGCAAGGAAGTGAAAGACCCCCTGTTTTCGGACTATGATGAATTGAAAAAAGTAATGGCACTATCTGAAGAATACCGCAGGGAATTAGAAAGCTTTTTTAAGGAGGAATGGCCTGTTCCATTCAATGAAATGGTTACACCGCCATGGATGGAGGAGGGGCAATACAAAAAGGGGGACATCCTGAACCATGCCATTGCCCATGAAATCCATCATATCGGCCAGCTGTCTGTCTGGGCAAGAGAGATGAATCTAAAGCCGGTATCAGCCAATCTGATTGGAAGGGAATTAAATTAAATAAAGGGAATGGCAAATGAAAAGAAAATGTCCCGATTCTGTGCATTTTTTTGATATGCTCATAATTGGAAAAATCTAAATGTATTAAGGTGATCTATGAAACCATTTAATTGGAAAATGGCGTCCTTCCTGCTGACAGGGATTGGAATATCCAGACTGGGAGATTTTATTTACCTGATTGCTATTAATTTGATTGTCTATGACATGACCGGATCAGCTGCTGCTGTTGCAGGATTATGGATCATAGGTCCAGTCACTTCCGTTTTAACTAATTCATGGAGCGGAGGCCTGATAGATCGGAAAAATAAAAAGAGCATTATGATTTGGACGGACATGGCCAGGGCCATGGGGGTAGCTCTGATACCATTTCTGGGAAGCATTGGCTTCCTTTATGCAGTCCTCTTTCTAATCAGTATGGCGAAGGCTCTATTTATGCCGGCTTCTGCAACGTATATAGCCAAGCTGGTTCCGATTGAAAGCAGAAAAAGGTTCAACTCCATCAACAGTCTTGTTACTTCAGGCGCTTTTATCGTGGGGCCAGCCATCGCAGGCGGATTATTTCTGATTGGAACCATCGAAACAGCCATCTTTTTAAATGCGGCTTCCTTTGTCTTTTCAGCTGTCATCATCTGGGTGCTTCCGGATATGGATAAAGATTTAAAGTACCCTTCGGTACAAACATCTGCCTATGAAACGCTCCGGTATGATTGGAAGAAGGTCATCACGTTTGGCAGGAAAGAGGTTTTTATCATTTCTGTCTACGGGTGTTTCCTAGCATTCGGCTTGTTCTCGCTCGCAATGGATTCTCAGGAGGTTGTTTTTATCCAGGATGTTGTTGGGCTGACAGAAGCGGATTATAGTTTCCTTGTCAGCATCAGCGGGATTGGCTTTGCGCTGGGAGCTCTCTTTATCACCATCGTTTCAAAAATGCTTAGCATCAAACAGCTCATGGGCTTTGGCATGCTTTTGACAGCTGCCGGTTATCTGATTTATGCCTTGGCAAACTCCTTTATGATGGTAGTCATTGGATTTACTGTACTCGGCATTTTTAATGCTTTCTCAAGTGCGGGATACCAAACCTTTTATCAGAATAATGTGCCTGTGGAAATCATGGGCAGAATGACCAGTGTGATCGGTGTCATCCAAAGCTTGGCGCAGATTATACTGCTCTTTGGAATCGGGGTTCTCGGAGATCTGTTTCCGCTTCGCTATACGATTGTTATTTTAGCAGGCCTGAATTTAATCCTTTCACTTCATGTCTGCTGGCAGCTGCTGAAGCCAGGGAAGCAGAAGTATTTTTCAGAAACAACTTCCGCTTAAAAAGAAACGCCGGCCCAATCGGACCGGCGCTGGCATTAATTACGCATAATGATATAAATCAAATACATAATGTAAGAGGCTGCAAGAAAGCTGCCCTCATATTTTCCTACGGTATAATGGCTTCTTGAGAAGATGAGCAGCACAAAGGTGATTAAAATTAGAATCGTAATATCGATGAATATTTTTGGGTCTACAGGAAGCGGCGATATGGCAGCTGAAGCTCCGAGGACAAACAGGATGTTGAAGATGTTGCTCCCTACAATATTTCCAAGAGCGATCTCACTCTCTTTTTTTATGGCTGCGGCGACTGAGGCCACCAGTTCAGGCAGAGAAGTCCCGATGGCAACAATCGTTAAGCCGACCAATGTCTCACTCATTCCCAAAGAGTAAGCAATCTCTGTACTGCTTCTGACGACCAAGTCACCCCCAAAGATAATGGCAGCCAGTCCGGCAATCGTCAAAAGGCTTTGCTTCGTCCATTGGCCTGCGCTTGTTTTAATAGGATCAGCCTTTGTACTGCTTCGGCTTTCCCGGGCCACTTCAAATAAATAGTACATAAATACAGCAAAAATCAGAAGCAAAACGAGACCATCACTGCGTGAAACCACATTGCTGCCAATAGAGTTCAGATATGTATCGCTAATGAAAACCATAAGTGCTACAGTGGCAAGCAATGTGAATGGGATCTCCTTGCGGATGGTTGTGCTTTCCACTTTCAGGGGGAAAATCATTGCGGTAATACCGACAACCAATGTGATGTTAAAAATATTACTGCCCACGACATTTCCAATAGCCACATCGGCACTGCCATCCAGGGCTGCCAGAATGCTGACTGTGGCTTCAGGCGAACTTGTTCCAAACGCAACTATTGTCAGCCCGACCAGCAGAGGAGAAATCTTAAGAAATCCGGCAATTTTTGAAGCGCCATCCACAAAAAAGTTTGCCCCTGCTATCAAAAGGGCAAATCCAATGATTAGAAGAAAATATGACACTTTTTAAGGCACCTCCCATTTTTACTATGTTAATCCAATTATGGAATGAATTTTATAAACCTTCAACTAAAAGCCACCGGAATGTACACAGGCGGCTTCATTTGTTACTCCGCTTCTTTTTTGAGCTCGTCATACCAGCTCTGAGTCTCGGCGGCATCTTTGCTGTTAACAAATATCTGCTCATCTTTAAGCTCAATGTACAAAATGGGCATATGGTCTTTTTGGATGAATAATAGGCTGCTGCCATAGCCAGTCACTTTAAAATGACCCTGTGAAAGGGTAGGGAGGCCGATGCCATTTTGTCTCCAGGTTACTTCAGGCATCACCTCCAATAATTGCACGGACTTAATATCTTCATAAGTCCATTCATTTCCGTACATCCCGGAGATTTCAAATGAATCCTCTGCTACTGCCATTTCATAGCCTTTCTGACTGGAGACGGTTAGATAAACGAGAGGTCCAAGCGTTACGATGGAGAGGATGATGGCGATTACATAACTGCGTTTTCTTTTGGCCAGCACTTCATATCTGGATAAGTAGATGAGTCCGCCAAGCAATACGAACAGCATGAAGCCGAATTGCGCTTCGGTTCCAAATCTGAATTCGGTAAACGATAGAGGCACAAGCATCAGCATTCCGATAGCGGTGCCGAAGAGCAGGCTGCCGATTTTTTGCGGATATTTGTTTTCTATTAATTTTTCCTTTTCTTCATCGGGCCGCGATGCAAATCCGGAAATGAGCCAGTAAGCCTTTTTGAATCTCACAGCCCATCCGAGAATCAGGAATAGCGCACTCACTGCAATCTGTGTAATGACAAGTCCGATCATGGTAAAAACCTCCTTACTATTCTTACGGAGAAAACCGCAGTTTTGTTTCGAATTTGGTATAATAATTAAGAAAGTTTCTTGAAATAAGGGGAGGAACATCCTTGAAAAGTAAAAATATTTTATTTTATATATTGCTTGCACTTTTGCTGACTACTGTTGTCAGCATTGTCATGGGCTACCATACCTTCGGCTTTGGGGTAGGTTTTTTGTTTGCATTTCTGTCACTTTCCACAGGATATTTCTATTCCATGAAAAACCGGGAATATATGCATCAGAATTACCATGCCGACTATGTGGACCGCTTAAAGAACGATAAAAAGATCTAGGAGCAGTTCCGCTGGCATTCAGCACTCCTCTATTATATGCTTAATTTAAAATGAATAGAGGAGGCTGGCCATGAGAAACCAGGAAAAGATGGGATTGCTGCTGGATGTGGAGACAACAGGCCTTGGACCAAATTCCGATGAAATCATCGAACTGGCATTAAAGCTTTTTTCGTACCGTTCGGATACAGGGGAGATCCTTGATATTAAGGATAAAGCTGCATTCCTGCGGGAGCCCATCAGCAAATCAGCCAAAAACAATTACAGCCGTGCTTTCAGGGTCCACGGGATTCCTTATGAAGCTGTCAGCGGAAAATGCTTTGATGACATTGAAATAAAAAAATACTTCTTTCATGCCGATTCCGTTTTTGCTCATAATGCATCCTTTGACCGCAGCTTTTTATACCGGATGTATCCTGAAGACATCAACGAATTAAAATGGTATTGCACGATGAGAAGTGTCCCATGGAAGGAATACGGTTTTACAGACAGCAAGCTGCTGACGCTCCTTCAGTCCCACCAGATTGCAGAAAGCCAGACGCATAGGGCCATGGATGATATTACATACCTCTTAGAACTGCTGAAACAAACAAATCCTGCCGGAGATTTCTATATGCGTGATGTTCTGGCCAAAGGCCCGATGAGAAAATACCAGCCTGCCGTTCAGGGACGGATTGGCTAAAAGACAATACAGCAAAAGAGTGCACACAGGCACTCTTTTTTTATTCACTCTTAAGCAGGGGCAGTATGATTTTCACTGTCGTTCCCTTGCCAATATCGCTTTCATATTCAATCGTTCCGTGCATTTCTCGAATGATTTTGTTCGTAACCATGCTGCCAAGGCCTGTGCCCTTGGTCTTTGTTGTATAAAAAGGCAATCCGATATTCTCTAATTGCTCTGATGTCATGCCCCGGCCGTTATCTGCAATGGTTATTTCAACCGTGTTATGAAAATAATCAGCAGAGGTGAAAATATGAATCCTTCCTTTTTCAGGAACTGATTCTATTCCATTCTTGATCACATTCATGATGGCCTGTTTTAGGTGGTGTTCATCTCCCTGCACATAAAATGGTCCTTTATCCGCGTACTCAATCACCACATTGGAATAAGAAGCAAGCGGCCTCATGAGCAGTACGCAATCCTGAATCACGTCATGCAGGGGGACATTAGCGAGATGGAACTGCTCGGGCTTTGATACTTTTAAATAGTTCGTAATAATGCTATTTGTACGATCCAATTCCTCAATAATGAGCGGGGAAAACTTTTTTAAGCTCTCATCCGCTGTATCCTGGCTCAAATATTGAATGAAGCCCCTCACAGTGGATAAAGGATTTCTGATTTCATGTGCGATAGAAGCTGCCAGCTGGCCGACCATTGTCAGCTTATCCATATACATCATTTCACTGATCTGTTTATTCGTTCTGAAAAGGTTTTCGATTACAAAGATAAGGGCAATAAATGTCAGGTAAAATGCCGCGAAGTAAGTCAGGTAAAAGAATGTATCCAGAAAAATGACGGCGGTAGCAATGATGGATATATATAAGTAAAAATAAAAGAACAGAATGAATGAACCAGTCACCACCCGATGGCTGGAATTAAGAAACACTCGTCTTAGAGAAAGGGTAATCACAAATGCCAGAATGGAAACCAAAATCCCAATATAAATAAACTGGCCACCTATCAAATAGCGGGTAATGACGGTACTTAGCATCACTATAGATCCGGGAAGCCATCCCGTATAGAGCGTCACGATCATGATGGCGACCATGCGCAAATCAAAATGGGTTTCCCCCAGTGTTTCAATGGGATAAAACATGCACAAAAGTGCTCCGAATGAACCAAGAAGTCCGTAAATCAATTTTTGTTTAAGGGTAAGAGGGGTCTTTGTCTGATATGGAAAAAACAAATTCCCGTTAAACGTAAACGAAAAAAGTATTGTAATATTTACCAGTAAAGGCTTGATCAGTGTAACCAATAGTCTCCTCCCAGTATATGCAATTCTAGTGAAAGGGATCTGTCCCTATTAACGTAATATTTGTTTTACGCGGCCAACCTGACCATCTTCGAGTCTCACTTTTATACCGTGCGGATGAGAAGGTGACTTTGTTAAAATGTCTTTCACGATTCCTTCTGTCAGCACACCTGTCCGCTGATCCTTTTTAAGAACAATTTTTACTTTTAATCCATGCGCAATGGCAGCGCGATTCTGCCCTTCCATTACACACCTGTCCGTTTCCGCTGATTATTGGTCTTCTTTGTCTGCTGGCTTTTCATTGCTTTCGCCGTTTTAACCGGAGTATTATTGAACTTTCCGCCAGCCTGCTCTTGTTTCTTATTCAAAAGCTGCTGTTTCATTGCTTCTTTAAGGCTGATTTTTTTTCGTTCATTGTCTTCTATATGAGTCATGTTAGAGTCTCCTTTATTTACAGATCCCTCTATTATAAATCATTAAACAGTTAAAGGAAATTTCACAGAGTAATTATCTTTATACCTGTAACTTTTCAGAAAAATAAGTCTTTTGGACCACGAGAAATCCTATCAAACCATCCTTTATTCCTATTTAGAAAATACTGAATATTCTATACTATTTAGATTACAGAAATAGATTATAGGGGAGTGAGTCATTTGTTAAAAGTTCTATCAACTTCAGCTTTATCCCTTGCTTTAGCAGGAAGTGCCGTTTTTGCAGGAGCGGGACCGGCAGATACTCAGGCCAAGCAGGAAAGTAAGCATCAAATCAGTCTTGCCCATCATGTAGGTGCGTCGCCGGAGCTTGCGGCAAAGGCGAAGGAATTGGGAATCGATCTGTCAAAAGTGGATCCGGCTGAGAAAGCAGCCAAGGCAGGTGCAAAATTCCAGCAGCCTGGTGACAATCATGTTGCGTATAAGGAAGCAACGGGGGATATACCAGTTCTGGTTCTTCTCGCAAAGTATCCGGATGGGGATGAGCCGGTCGGTGATATGCCTGGACAAGTTCCAGCTGAGTATTATGAGGATTTAATTTTTGGAACAGAGTATAATCCTTATGAGCTTCCTCAATTCCAGAAATATGATGGTGAGAATGTTCCAAAAGATCGCACGATGCAAAACGCTTATAAAGAATCCAGCTATGGAAAAACCAACCTGGTCCGCAAGGAAAACACCAAATTTGTATGGGTAGAGATGCCTAAAGGTGCTTCATACTACTTGGATCAGGAAGGTAAATATGCTGAAAATGGTACATACGTTAATGGCAATGTGAATGGGGATGCCCATACAGGCGAATTCATCCGCGACTTGCTGAAATCGGCAGACGAGCAGGTTGATTTCTCAAAGTATGCCGAGAATGGGGAAGTGCCTAACATTTTCGTCATCCATGAAGGCACAGGAGCTGAATTCAGCCGTGACCCGGCACAGTTCTGGTCACATAAGTGGAGCCTGCTAAGTGCTTTATATTATGGGAAATACTATGAAACTGGCAAACCTGCAGATGTACATGCTGGCATGTCTCAAAATGAATGGATTAATAAAACAGTTGCAGAAGATATGACCTATGACGGAGTAGTAGTCAATAACTACAACATTCAGCCAGGCATCGGCGGAAACGTTGCCGGTTTCGATGCAGCTACTAATACCTACAAAGAAGAAGCAAAAACGGGTCCATTCCCTGCACAAACCGGGGTTTACGCCCATGAATTTGGACATGCGCTAGGATTGCCTGATTTCTATGATACGGTTTACAGCTCTGAAGGTGTAGGAAACTACTCGATGATGGCAGGCGGCTCCTGGATGCGCTATCCGGATGCTGCTGCATATGCCGGAAACTCTCCAACGCACTTTGATCCGTTCTCTAAGATATTCTTGGGATGGGTAAATCCAATTGAAGTGAAGCCTGAAGAGGGCGTGCAAGAAATCACGCTTCCGGCGATCAATAAAGCAACTGCTGATAACGGCATCGTCAAAATGGAAGTGCCGGGCTCTAATGGCACTGAATACTTCCTATTTGAAAACGTTCAGCAGGATGGCTTTAACAAAGGCTTAATTCGCCAGGGGGCAGATTCTAAAGGGTTAATGGCATGGCACGTAGATGAGAACATCATCAACCTGTACCAGACTGCTGGCTTCCGTCCAAACAACGTGGAAAATTGGATGAACAAACGCTTCCAGTACAACCAATCTGAAACAGCAAGTGATGGTACAGTCGTAACACACTACGGCTTATCTGTTCTTCAAGCAGATGGAAAGTATGACCTGGAGAAAAATCTAAACCGCGGTGATGAAGGCGATTTCTTCAAAACCGGAGGGAAAATCACACCTGTATCCGGAAATGTTCACACTGGTTCTTACTACTTCTGGAAGGGCTATAGCTCAACGCCAGCTGATTCCGGAATCCATGTAACAGATATTAAAGAAAATGCCGATGGGTCCATCACGGCGAAATTCTTCTATAATACGAACAGCAGCACGAAATAATAGACTAAAAATCCGAGCAGGGAGTCCTGCTCGGATTTTTGTTTAAAGACTATTTTTTTCATAAACTTTTAAGTTAGCATAAATCGTACCGATAACAGGAGCATCCAAATCCAGCAGCTCTGCTTTTTTCAGCAAATAACCAAAGAAATGATCAGCTTCGATTGCCTGCTGTTTTTCCATATCGCGCTGCAGGGAGGACTTCATTTCATAGCCCATTTCTTTTATTTTTTGAACCTGAGCATCTTCAATCCCGACAGCGAGCGGTGCATCCAAGCCCCTCATTATGGCAGATGCTTCTTTCAAAACTTCTTTTACCGAACTCAATCCGAATGTTTGATCTCTGATCGGGCCAATTGGAGACCGGAATAGGGAGGTGACGCCAGAAAGTGTGGAGATAAAAAGATACTTATGCCACATCTCCTGTTCAATATTTTCGGAGAGGCGGAAGTTTGCTTTTGTACCTGAAAAAGCCTCATAAAGCTTCAGGATCCGCTCCGTTTTTTCACCAGATCGTTCCCCAAATACAAAGTCATGGACCGGGCTGGTTTGTATCACTTTCCCATTTTCACTGAGAGTGGTTTCAATAAAGCAAAGGCCGCCAAGAACGTTCGCTGCCCCAAAAGCAGCTGTCAATTTATCCATGTGGGCAATTCCATTTAAGAGAGGAAGAATCAAGGTACTATCGCCTGTGTATGGACGTATATCCTCTATGGCTCCCTCAAGATGATAGGCTTTTGTAGAGAGCAGGATGACATCGAATGCATCTGCCTTTTCCCCGGCCTGAATCGTTTTCGGCTCAGGGAACGTCATATCTCCATGCACACTTTCCGCCAGAAGCCCGTATTTCTCAAGCTGCTGCTTTCTTTTTTCTCTTACCAGAAAAGTAACATCCTCGCCTTTTTCCAAAAGCCTTCCGCCAAAATAGCCGCCAATGGCGCCGGCTCCGACAACTAATAATCTCATTTTTATTGTGCCTCCTTTGGTTAAATGGAAAAGTGCACGCATGTACGTGCACCTTTGCTAAGTTAAATAGAAGAATAACCCGATTACAAATATTAAACCAAAAATCAATTTGGCAGGAAGAGGAAGAGAATCTTTGCCTTTTTCATTTACTTTATTTTCTTCCTCATTTACCGTTTCACGGTAGTTTGAACTGCAGCAGCCCATTATGCGGATTTCTTCCAGCCAGAAATATCTTCTTCAAGCGGCAGGTTATTCGCCCGGGCCTTTTTAGCAGCGGAGAAGAACAGTGCCACAAGAATGACAGTACCAATGGCTCCGCCAATCCAGGAAGCATTCATCGATAAACCGAACCCGATTTGTGCGTTAAAGATATAAGTTAAGACCATTAACAGCATGAATGTACCCGGGATAAGGGAAATCCAGTAGTTTTTTTTCGCAATGTACAAATACATCGCACCGACAAACAGCGCAATAACCGCAGTTGATTGGTTAGCCCAGCTGAAGTATCTCCATAGGATGTTAAAGTCGATTTGCGTAAGTGCCAAAGAAAGAGCAAACAATGGGATAGCGATCCACAAACGGCTGGAAATTTTCTTCTGTGAGAAGTTAATATAGTCAGCAATAATCATACGTGCACTTCGGAAAGCCGTATCTCCGGAAGTGATTGGAAGTACAACTACACCAAGAATGGCAAGCGTTCCGCCGATTGCCCCAAGCATCATTGTGGAAGCTTCGCTGACAACTGCACCAGGACCTCCGTTAGCAAGGAAATCACTTAATCCGTTATAGCCATCGAATAAGCTCATTGCAGCAGCAGCCCAGATCATGGCGATGACACCTTCTGCAATCATCATGCCATAGAAGATTTTACGTCCCTGGTTTTCATTCTGAGTTGTACGGGAAATAATCGGTGTCTGTGTTGCATGGAAACCGGAAAGTGCACCGCAAGTGATCGTGAAAAACAGCAATGGGAAAATAGGTGCGTTAGCCGGATGGAAATTCTCCAGAGAAATTTCCGGAATATCAGCTCCGGTTGCAACTAAACCAATTCCAACACCAAAAGCACTGATCAGAAGCAAAGCACCAAAGTACGGATAAAGGCGTCCGATGATTTTATCAACAGGCAGCAAAGTCGCCAAAATATAATAAATGAAAATTGCAGCAATGATTAGAGTTAGTGAGATTTTCTGATCCATTACCACATAAAGCAGATCAGCCGGAGTTGTAACAAACACTGTACCAACCAATAACAGAAGAAGAACAGCGAAAGCGTTCACAACATGCTTCATGACTTTCCCGAGGAACTTGCTCGCAAGCTCAGGCAAATGCGCGCCGCGGTTGCGGATTGAAATCATTCCTGTTAAATAATCATGAACGGCACCGGCAAAAATACAGCCGACCACGATCCAGATAAAGGCTACAGGACCGTAAAGCGCTCCCATAATCGGGCCGAAAATCGGACCAGTACCAGCAATATTCAAGAGCTGAATCAACGAGTTCTTTGGTGTGCTCATAGCGATATAGTCCACACCGTCAGCATGAGTGTAGGCCGGAGTCGTCCGTGCCTCCTTCACACCGAAAACTTTTTCAACAAACTTGCCGTACGTAAAATAACCAATAATTAAAAGTGCAATACAGACTAAAAAAGTAATCATCATTATCCCCCTTTATGAATGCGTTTACATAAATTATATAAGAAGTGGAGGATATATGAACAATTTGTGTCCAACATGTAAAAAACAACGATTAAAATGCAGTGATGGGGGATTAACATGCATCGAAGGGTGGGAGTGTATAGAAAATTCATTATATTCGGGAGCCGGGCAGGGGAGCGCAGTTAAACTGGTATTTTGCAAAAAATCGCTGAAAGCGGAATTAAGCATTGAAGCAGCGCAATTCCACTCAAGGAAAGAGCAATTAATGATAATAACGGCTCAAAACCTAGCGGGAAAGCGCAATCCTCATCCAGCTCGGCGCAATCCCCGCCAAGCAAAGCGCAATCACCTCAAACTTGAACCCCCGCAAAACACAAAAAGCACCGTTCCCGATGCTTTTCACAATTCCAATCGTACCCGCAGTGCCTTCACATAATTCCTGCTAACAGACAGAAGTTCCTCCCGGCCATCCATCTCTAGCTGGTATGCACCGTTGAACCAGGGAGTGAGTCGTGTTACGTAATCCAGATTCACCAGGTAACTTTTGTGAATTCTGAAAAAAGAAAAGGGAAGCAGCCGGCTTTCCAAATCTTTAAGCGGGGTTTTGGTTTCATGCTCCCCGGTCCTGGTTATGATCCTGGATACTTTTTCATCCCGGTAGATATAAAGGATTTCTTTTGGCTCGAGGTATAGAATTTCTCCATCCTCTTCAACAGCCAGCTTACCGGCCGGCTTGCTGATGTCACTTTCCTTTTTTGCGCCAATCAATTTTTCCACGCGCCTGATGGTCTGTTCCAGCTGTTCCTCGTCGTATGGCTTCAGTAAATAATCAGTTGCTTCATAGCGGAAGGCTTCAGCAGCAAACTGCGGGTAGGCAGTTGCAAAGATGATGAGCGGCACTTTTTTCAGTTCCTGCAGTGATTTGGCAGCTTCCATCCCGTTCATTTTGGGCATCTCCACATCAAGGAAAACGACGTCCGGCTGAAGCTGGATGGCTTTCATTACGGCCGCTTCGCCCGATTCAGCTTCGCCGACAACCTGGATAGCAGGAAATTCCTCGAGTAAATGCTTTAATTCATCTCTGCTGTATCGTTCGTCATCAGCGATTAAGGTTCGGATCGTTTTTTCCATCAGTTTTTTCCTCCGTTTGCGGAATGGCGAATTGAATGTCAGTGCCGATGCCTGGTGTACTGGAAATTTGCAGCGAAGCTTCCTCACCAAACATCATAGTCAGCCGGCGGTTTACATTGTACAATGCAAGTCCGGAGCCCGATTCTGACTGCAGGGTTTCCTTGCCGAGCTGTTCGGCTCTTTCCCGGCTCATTCCCTGTCCATTATCCTTCACTTTTACTATCGTCATTCCGTCCTGTTTCTGAATTTTGATCATAATGATACAGTTCTGTTCCTTGTTCTTAATCCCATGCTTAACGGCATTTTCCACAATCGGCTGCAGAGTGAGCGGCGGAATTCTTTCCAAAAGAGCATCCTCATCAATGTCGTATATGACTTCGAGCCGATCCACAAACCGGGTTTCTTCAATTGACAGATAGGCCTTTACATGTCTGAGCTCCTGTTCAAGGCTCGTGCAGCTGACTGTCGTGGCCGTCAGGTTTTGCCGCAGAAAATGTGATAAGGATACGAGCAATTTCCGTGCCTGGGCAGGCTCAATCCGCACAAGGGAGATAATCGTATTTAATGAATTAAATAAAAAGTGCGGTGATATTTGCGCTTGCAGCGCTTTAATTTCAGCTTCTTTTGCCAGCTGGTAGGCTTTATCAGCCTCTGCGATCTCAAGCTGATTGCTGAGCAGTACACTTAGCCCTGAGATCAGCTCCATCACGAGATTAGTCATTTCTTTTTCAGAAGTGAAGTAAAATTTCAGAGTTCCGATCGTTTCGCCGCGAAGCTTTAAAGGAGCGACAATGGCTGCGCCAAGAGGGCAGTTTTCCTGCCGGCAGTGAATGGTCTGGTCATTGGCAACCACAATTTCCCCGTGCTGAATGACATCCCGTGTGATCTGGGTCTGGATCGGGCTTCCTGAACGGTGGTGGTCATTTCCCAGGCCGACATGTGCAAGGATTTCGGTGTGATTGGTGATTGCAACTGCTTTCATCTGAAGTTCCTTATGCAGTATCAGGCAGACTGCCAGAGCGGACGTATGATTAATGCCTTCCCGAAGATGGGCAAGCGTCTGGTCAGCGATCCTAAGCGTTTTCTGTGCATGAAAAGCACCTGCTTTTTCTTCTTCGTTAATAACATTTTTTATGATCAGCAAAAATAGGGCACTGCCAAGTCCATTTGCTATAATCATGGGAATCCCAATCATTTCGACAAGCGCAATCGCTTTTTCTATAGGACGTGAAATTCCAAGAATAATCAGCATCTGCACAGCTTCTGCCGTAGCACCAATAAAGAAGGCTGAGGATAGCTTCACATGTTCATTTTTTCGGCGGAAAAAGCCGGCAAGCAACCCTGCCACTATGGACGCCAGCCCGCAGGCAATCCCGGTAAAGCCGCCAAGTGTAAATCGGTGGAATCCTGCTATAAGCCCTGCGCCAATTCCTACTTTAGGGCCGCCAAGCAATCCCGCGAGCACGACCCCGATCACCCTGGAATTGGCAATGGCTTCATCTGAAGCAAGCTCGGATGCCCAGCGGTTAAACTGCAGTGTGTCCGTATTGAAGGCCAGCCCGGAATACGTTCCAATGATGCCAAAAAAACCGAAAAAAAGAATGGCTTTATACTCCTGCTGCCGTTTTAATCTTTCGCCATAAATCATCTCTCTGAAAAAGCGGAACCTTGTCAGAATCAGCGCAATGGTGACAATGATTCCAAGCCGCTCCAGCATCGTAATCAGCAATTCCAGCATCCGCAGGCCACCTTTAACCAAGTTGTTATCATTATTTTAATAGATTAAAGAGAAAATGAAAAATGACCCGTTTGAATTTTTCAAAAAAATGTACAGGCTTTTCCAGCATTTTTGTCGAAAATTTATTGTATTAAAGGGGTAGGAGGATTTTTGAATGGGTCTTTCTGATATAAAAGGGAGCTGATAAAATGATCGAATATGCAGTGAATCTAGAAGGAATATCATCCCTTCTGCTCACCTCTAATTAATAAGGAGGAATTTCTATGAAATACACCCTCAATCAAATTACACCTGAAGAACTAATTGTAAAACGGCTCAGCCTAAATGGCTTCCTTCAATCTCAGATCAGTCCCTTGATCGGAAGGAAATCGTGGATGCAGGATTGGGAACAGCTGGCCAAAAGATTTCAGCTCTTTAAATTTTCAGCTTTGCCAGAAGCAGAGGCTCTTAAATACAGCTGGTATCCTAAGGAAATAGAAGCAATCGTTGAAGAAACGTGCAAAGAAGCTGAGAGGCATCTTCACTTCGAAAGCCTAACCATAACAATCGTGCCTGCACTTCCGTTCCCATGGTTTCAAAACTTCGATCAATCACTGTGGACAAATGGCTACACAATAGGTCCAGATACCATCATTCTTGCTATTCCGCCTCACCCTGACCCCGACTATTTAAAATATATGCTTGCCCATGAGCTCCACCATGCCTCCCCTGAAAATCCGATCTACAATCTTACATTGGAAACCTTTACCCTTGCGGATTGGTATAAAATGGAGGGGAGCGCTGAGTATTTCAGTCTTTCACTTTATAAGGATAAACGCTGGTGGAAGAAAGAATTTACTGAGGAAATCGAGCAGAAGTATATAGAAATTGCCCGGCAAAATCTGAATACAGCAGACGACGTTTTAAAAAGCAAAATCTGTTTTGGCAATAAAGAGATGGGCATCCCGGTATTTGCCGGCTATTCATTTGCTTATAAAATGGTAAGGCATTATGCAGAGCAGGAGAAAATTACGAGGTATCGGAATTTATATCACGCAGACCCGCATGAAATTTTCAATAGCTATATAATCAAGGAGGCCATTTAATTGGAGACAGAACTTCTGAATATATTTGATGAAAACAGAAAACAAATCGGTGTGGCATCTCGTGATGAGGTCCATAAAAGAGGCTGCTGGCACGAAACATTCCATTGCTGGTTTGTCAGCAGGGAAAAAGATCAGGTTTATATTTACTTTCAATACCGCAGCAATGAGAAGAAGGATTATCCTGGCCTTTTGGACATAACTGCCGCTGGCCATCTCTTAAGCCATGAATCTGTTATGGACGGCATACGGGAAGTGGAGGAAGAACTGGGGATTCATGTTGATTTTGCGGACCTGGTGCCACTGGGCGTCATTGATTATATCGCGGAAAAAGAAAATTTTATCGACAAGGAATTGGCCCATGTGTTCCTTTATTACAGCAATCATTCATTAGAGGAGTTCAGCCTGCAGCCAGAGGAGGTTACGGGTATTTACCGGATTGCCCTGGAAGACTTTTATGAACTGTGGTTTGGCGGAAAGGAACTCTCTGAGGCAGAAGGATTCCAGGTCGGCAATGGCGTAAGAATCCCCGGCTCTATAACTGTGAGGAAAGGGGACTTTGTCCCGCATCAGGATTACTATTATAAGCGTGTGCTGCATTTGATGCGTGAGCAAATAATGCAATGGAGGCCGTTTCCCTTGCACAAATGAATGTGTTTGGAACATATAATTTTAAAAACAAACTAAACTAAGGTTTTTAGCAAGAGAAAATGCGAAATCTTATTAAGCGCGCCACATTTAGATTATAATAGAGAAATAACAACTAAAGAAAAGGCAGGATTCTGTATGATTGTAAAAAATGAGGAAGAATTAGCTAAACTGAAGGAAATTGGCAGAATTGTCGCCGAGATTCGCGATGCGATGATTGAAAAAACAAAGCCTGGCGTAACAACCAAGGAGCTTGATGACTTAGCCGGGGAGCTTTTTGAAAAGCATGGAGCGATTTCAGGCCCTAAAGGAGAATACGATTTTCCAGGCTTCACATGCATAAGCGTGAATGAAGAAGTGGCTCATGGCATTCCGGGAAGCCGAGTGATTAATGAAGGCGATCTTGTAAATATTGATGTTTCAGGATCAAAGGATGGCTACTTCGCAGATACAGGCCTATCATTTGTTGTTGGTGAAGACGAGAAGCTGCAAAAATTATGTGATGCGGCTCAGGAAGCATTCGATGAAGGACTGAAAAAATTAAAGCCGGGCGGCAAGCTGAGCCTTGTCGGAAAGACAGTTCATAAAGTTGCCAAAAACAATGGATTCAACGTTATCATGAATCTGACTGGACACGGTGTCGGCCGCTCCCTTCATGAAAAGCCGGACCATATCCTGAACTACTTTGATCCATGGGATAAACAGCTGCTAAAAGAAGGCATGGTTGTTGCCTTCGAGCCTTTTATCTCAAGCGGAGATGAAGAAGTAAGGGAAATGAGCGACGGCTGGACATTCGTTACACCTAGCAAAAGTCATGTCGCCCAATGTGAACATACCGTTGTCATCACAAAAGAAGGACCGATTATCTTAACCAAATAACCATGGACCAGGGACATTGCATGTTCCTGGTTTTTATCTAGTATTAAGGTTAAAGCACCTCTAAACTTCATTTATTGTTCTCACTAAAAAACACTTGAACAATTCCCTCCATTCCGCTAAAATGAAAAAAATTTCAAATTTTAAAGTAATGACAGAAACAAGTAGCTGTTTATCTCCCTGTTTTAGAGAGCTGATGCCTGGTGAAAATCAGCACAAAGATAACAGTGAATTACCTTCTTGAACTTTCTCTGTGAACAAAGTAGCAGGGAACGGCACGGACCGTTAATCCGCTGAGTGGAAGAGCAATCTTCAATAAGGGTGGTACCGCGTTAGCCACGTCCCTTTCTTAAGGGGCGTGGTTTTTTGTATTCCAATAACGGAAAGGATGGGGATCATGGAGAATTTTTTTGAAAAATTAACAGCCAAGCAAACACTCGAAACAGAGAGGCAGCTGGAGGTTTACCGCAATGGCGTCCAGGAGATTCTGCCAGAAGCGGAGCTAAAGAATAAAATAGCCAAATCCATTTTTCAAAATCAGCCTTTAAAAATTAAGCTTGGGCTAGATCCTTCTGCGCCGGATGTCCATATTGGCCATACGGTTGTGCTGAATAAATTAAAACAGTTCCAGGACAACGGTCATATCATCCAGCTGATTATTGGCGATTTTACCGGAAAAATTGGCGACCCGACAGGCAAATCGGCAGCCCGAAACCAGCTTACCGATGAAGAGGTGAAGCATAACGCCAAAACATACTTCGAGCAATTCAGCAAAGTGCTGGACATGGATAAAGTTGATCTTCATTACAATTCAGCATGGCTAACGGACCTCCAGCTCGAAGACGTTATCCGCCTGTCTGCCAGCATAACAGTTGCCCGCCTTCTGGAACGCAACGATTTTTCAGAGCGCCTGGCCACAGGAAAACCAATCTCGCTTCATGAATTTTTCTACCCGCTGATGCAGGGCTATGACTCGGTAGCTCTTGAAAGCGATATTGAGCTTGGGGGCAATGATCAGCACTTTAATGTCCTGATGGGACGCCAGCTGCAGGAGCATTTCCAAAAAGAAAAGCAGGTGGTCATTCTGATGCCGCTCCTTGAAGGCCTGGATGGGAAAGAGAAAATGTCCAAATCAAAAAACAATTACATTGGTGTGGATGAGGATCCCAAGAATATGTATGGCAAAACCATGTCCATCCCGGATGAGCTGATCGCAAAATACTTCAATCTCGCAACAGATCTGCCAGTAAAAGAAAAACAGCAAATCGAAACTGGTCTTGAAAACGGCGCTCTGCACCCGCGTGACGCCAAAATGCTTTTAGGGAGAACAATCGTCCGCATGTACCACGGCACAGGTGCAGCCGATAAAGCCGAACTGCACTTCAAAACTATTTACCAAAAGGGATCCATGCCGGATGACATACCGGAAGCCGAATGGAAGGGTGAAGGTGAAGTCCTCATAACAGACCTTCTTGCCGGCCTCGGTCTGCTTTCCTCCAAAACGGAAGCGAGAAAAATGATTGCCAATGGCGGCATCCGTTTAAACGGTGAGAAAGTCAGCAATGTTCAGATGCTCGTGAAAATCACAGACGGAGTAGTTCTTCAGGCAGGAAAAAGAAAATTTGTGAAACTAAAGCTGAACTAGGCAGATCGCTTTTTTCTCCCGTCCATTTCAAGATATGATAGAATAGACGAAATTTTTAAAGAAAAGCAGGTGGAGGAAATGAAAGCGATCATTCATGAAGGAAAAGCAGGAAGTGCCGGATTATCTTATGGTGAACTGGAAAAGCCCGAGCCGGGTGCCGGGGAGGTGAGAGTGAAATTAAAAACGGCAGGGTTGAACCATCGTGATTTATTTGTCCTGAACCGCCACAAGCCTGAGGATCCCGCGCTTGTCATCGGGTCAGACGGAGCGGGAATCATAGACGCAGTCGGAAACGGCGTTACAGACGTGAAGCCAGGTGATGAAGTCATCATCAATCCCGGGCTGGGCTGGAAGGAAAAGAGTGATGCTCCGCCGTCAGGCTTTGAAATTGTCGGCTTGCCGTTTCATGGCACATTCGCCGAATATATTACCATTCCGGCTGAAAACGCTGCACCCAAGCCGTCCTATTTAACCTGGGAGGAAGCGGGCGTCCTATCCCTGGCAGCACTAACCGCCTACAGGGCTTTGTTCACAAGAGGAAAGATTCAGTCAGGAATGAAAGTGTTCGTTCCCGGTATTGGAGGAGGAGTGGCCACCTTTTTAATGCAATTCGCAAAAGCAGCGGGAGCAACCGTTTACGCAGCTTCCCGTTCGGAGGAAAAATGTCAGAGAGCGCTTGAACTCGGTGCGGATAAAGCACTGAACAGCAGTGAAGATTGGACGGCAGTTCTTGGCGTGGAAAAAGTGGATCTTGTCATTGAATCAGTTGGCCCGGCAACATTCAATAAGTCGATCGAAATCCTGCGCAATGGCGGTACCATCGTTACATTTGGCTCCTCCACAGGCGATGTGCTGGAACTTAATCTCCGCAGCCTCTTTTATGCCCAGCAAAATCTGCTTGGCTCAACAATGGGCAGTGCAGAGGAATACCATGAAATGCTCCATTTTATTGAAAAACATCAAATCAGGCCGGTATTGGATCAGGCATTTCACCTGGAACAATACAAACAGGCTTTTGATAAAATCGCAAACGCGGAGCAATGGGGGAAGATTGCTTTTAATATCAGCTAAAACACAGACACCTCAGCAATGAGGTGTTTTTTATTATAGCAATAAAATTTTAAGAATGTTCAAAAAATTAATTGTTATAGATCTTTTGGGATGGTAAAATAGACTTAAATTCTACATGTTTCGACTTTTGGAGGGCTAATATGAAATTTTATCAAACTTTAAGATTTAAAATGAGTCTGATTATGATCCTTCTTTTATTAGTTCCGCTTATGATCATCGGTTTTTTATCCTATCAGCAGACTCAAGTACTTGAATATGCTATCATCCCCAAGAACTCATTGGAAGAAATCAATCCTGATTTTAAAAACATTTTTGCAGATTATGAGCAATTCCTTACAGCTTTGACAGAATCGGAAGAAATGGAGTCAGATACATACTCATTCCCAAATACAATGGAAAAAGAAATTACAAATATGCCGGCTGCCAACGATCCATTGAAAACCCTATTCTATGAAACATATCTGAGCAGCAGGGCAGAAAATTACGAGAACACCTTAAATCTATATTTTGCAACAGAGGATGAGGGAGAATTTTATCTCTCTAACATCCCGCCGGCTGAGGTTGATCTAAGGAAGTTTGATCCGAGGCAGCGTGACTGGTATTTAAGTGCCAAGCTGGCTGATGGGAAGATGGTCTGGACAGAGCCTTATATTGATACAGGAACCGGCAAATCCACTATTACATTAGCAAAAGCTTTTAAAGACGAAGATGGGAATATCGCTGGAGTGGCAGGACTTGATTTTGATATGCATAAGCTTGCACTGCTGATAAGGGCGGATTTTTTGAATAAGTCATTAGTTATTGCTGCTGTATCTGTGCTCGCAGGCCTGCTGATTGTTTATTTCTTTATGAAAGATTTCAATACAAGGCTTGGAAAAATACAGTCAGGCATGTATAGACTGGCACAGGGTGACCTTTCTGGCGAGAAGCTCCATTCTTCCCAGAAGGATGAACTCGGAAAGCTTGTATCAAGCTACAATGAAATGACAGAGCACTTAAAAGAGTTAATTACCAATGTGATGGATACCTCTCAGCAGGTGGCAGCCTCTGCGGAACAGCTGAATGCTAATGCTGACGAAGCAGCGAAGGCCACAGACCAGATTGCCGGTTCCATCCAGGAAGTATCAGAAGGGACTGAAGGGCAAGTTGGAAAAGTTGTCGAATCCCGTGAACATATCAGCCAAATTACAGAAGATGTCAGAGAAATTTCTTCTATGGCCGGAAAAGTAGCCCAGGCTTCTGAATATACTGCTGCAAAGTCAGAAGACGGCATGCTGATCGTTAATCGTGCCATAAAGCAGATGGAAATAATCAGCCAAAACACGGATGAGACTGGAAGCATTATTCATAGGCTGGATGAAAAGTCCGCAGAGATTGAAAAGATTCTTTCAATCATCAGTCAGATTGCAGATCAGACCAACTTGCTTGCTCTTAATGCTGCAATCGAGGCTGCCAGGGCTGGAGAGCATGGAAAAGGATTTGCGGTTGTAGCTGATGAAGTCCGAAAACTCGCAGAACAATCAAGTACATCAGCAAAACAAATCTCATCTCTCATTCTTGATATCCAGGATCGAACCAAAATCGCCGTTGAGTCTATTTCAAAAGGGGAAGGAACTGTAAAAGAAGGAATTACTCTTTTTAGTGAGGCCTGGAATTCTTTTGAGGAGATTTCCGCTGCTGTAAAAGAAACGTATGGACAAATGGAGCTTGTTTCAGGTTCAATTAAAAAGATTCAGCACAGCACCAGCCAGCTGTCGACCTCCTTTAACGCGGTAGATGAATATGCCGTTCAGGCAGCATCGCACACTCAGGAGGTTGCAAGTGCAACGGAAGAGCAGAGCGCTGCCATTGAAGAGGTATCTTCCGCAACAGGCGTACTTGCTGACATGGCACAGGAGCTTCACGAAAAAGCGTTGAAGTTTAAAATATAAAAAAGAAAGAGCGCTCATACAGGCTCTTTCTCTTCATTATCTTATGAGTGTAAAAACTTCACACAAACCGGATCCGGAACCATAACATCAGATTGAAGCAATGAAAGCTTCCCGGTATTATCATCACGGGAATACAAAACAATATTGCTCGAATTTTGGTTGGAGCCAATCACAAATTTTTCGGTTGGATCAAGCACAAAGTCGCGCGGCCAGTTTCCTTCTGTGGAGGTATGTTCCACAAACGCAAGCTCGCCATTATCCTGATTGACGGAGAACACAGCAATGCTGTCGTGCCCGCGGTTGCCGGCATAAATGAAGCGCCCGTCAGAAGAAATATGAATGGCACTTCCCTGGTTATTCTCCGTAAAACCTTCCGGTAGAGTGGAAATAGCCTGCTTTTGAACTAAGCTTCCATCCTGATGATATTGAAGCAAAAGAACCTCAGAGCTAAACTCGGTCATCACATAAGCGTACTTTCGATTTGGATGGAACACAAGGTGTCTCGGACCGCTTCCCGGCTTTACAGTCAGGGTGCTTTTTTCCTTCAGAATCCCTTCATTCATTTCATACGTAATTACCTGGTCCGTTCCCAGGTCAACTGCAACTAAATACATTTCGTCCGGAGTAAGTCCGGCATAATGAGTATGCGGCTTTTCCTGCCTGCTGTCAGGACCGGATCCGCTATGTTCAATAACTGAAATTGCAGGGTTTAGAGAGCCATCTTCATTTGTTAAGTAAGACTCTACTGTCCCTTTATGGTAGTTTGCACTGAAGACATAACGTACGGATGAATCCACACTGACATGGCAAGGAGGAGAGCCTTCTGCTACCTGGCTGTTGATCTTCTCAAGTGAACCGCTGCTGCTTTCCAGGCGATACGCAGCTACTCCGCCGGATTCGCCTTCCTTGGCTACCGAGTATAAAAATTGATTATTCCGGCTGATCGTTAAATAAGTGGGATTATTCAATTTCGCTGCCGATTTCACATCGGAAATTTTGCCTGCTTCTGTATCCAGAATAAATGTATAAATCCCTTCACTTTCACCCTTTGTGTATGTCCCTATGTATCCTCTGTACTTGGCCATATGAAGCCTCCTTTAAATGCGTTCTTCTGAAAATACTCTATCATACATCACAGTTCAAACAAAAGGAAGAGGAATTTTACAATCGAAAAAGAATAGTAAAAAGGTATAGATATGAGAGGATGATCATGTTGAACGCACCCCATTCAATATTGTCGATTTGGAAAAGGTTTGACTGTTTTCCGATGGAGACCCTGACAAAAGCATGGTTTTACGATAAAGCAGGAATTAAAAAGCAGCGGGATGTTTCCTTAATGAAGGAGCACCGTGCCCAATATGGTATTACCGGAAACTGTTTTGACCTGGCGATCTGGCTCCTGCATGAATTTAAGGAGGCTGGAATCGAGGCCTATCCGGTTGGCCACGAATTGAAAACGCCTTCTGCCCATGCGGCAGTGGTGGCAGTGGATGAAGAGGGGCGCCGCTATCTATGCGATCTGGGTGATCAATGGCTGCAGCCCATATTGATTGATCCAGAGGCAAGAGACTTTACGCCGGAAAAAGTAAGCGGATTTTTTCCAGCGGCAGATGTTCAGGTCTCATTTGAAGACGGACAGCTGGAAATTACCTATCACCGCCCGAACGGAAAAATATCGCGGCAGAGTTATGATACGGATACAGCAGACATGAACAGTTTCCTGAAAGCAGCTGAACGGTCTCAACACACTATTTATCCAAAGGCATTGCTGGAACAGCGGATTCCCTATAAAAACGAAACCGCCCACTGGGAATTTTATAATTGGAAAAGCTTTCTCAGTACTACAGAAGGCCTGTATCATGACGCCCCTGCGGATACTATTGAAGAATGGGCAGCCCGGATTCATGAAAAGACAGGGTATGATATTGAGTTTTTAATAGAAGCATTGGGCTTCTACAAAAAACTGGGAAATTGAAAAACTGCTGCGGGCTGAGAATCGCTTTTTTTCTGAATGTCTCTCAAAACCCGGATTCGCTTATAAAATGGGGATTTCGCTCATAAACACAAAAAAATCGCTCATAAAATAGGAATTTCGCCCATAAATACAAAAATCGCTCATAACATCCCAAGTTTCGCCCTAACGACAGCAACCAAAGGAGCTGCCATGTACATAAAACTCTATCAATATCATATCCGCCCGGAAAACGAACAGGAACTGATGGTGATCCAGCGGAAAGCTGGTCAAATCTACCGGAATTACATCGATGTTCAGACCAAAATGTTAAAAAACATAAAAGATGAGACAAAGTGGACAGAAATCAGTTTTTTTGAGTCGGAAGAAGACTATCAAAACAAACTGCCTCTGATCAACAGCGATCCCAATATCCGGGAGCTTTACAAAAAGTTTGAATCCCTGCTTATCAGCGATATAAGGGAAGAAGAGTATGAGGATGCCTTTAAAATCATACGTAATGACTTTTCCTCTTAAGGATTTCCTCCTATTTATTTCCCATTCTGTCATTTTGAAGATATAGTAGGATATAATCGAAGCAACATATAAGAGAGGGGATATACACACATATGGAGCCAATTCAAAATGTTTCAGCGTATCTTACTCAAAATGCGGAGGTTTTATCCGAAGAGATTGTTGCAGAAATTGTAAACCGGTTTGGTTTCGAAATTCCCAAACAGGAATTTGATGCGGCCGTTTCGATGTATGTTGAGTTTATAAAATATCTGGGAACCATGATTGCGAACATTGAAGACCGGGTTCCTGAAGGATTGGTCGAATGGAGTAAAGGAAACGGCGAACGGGCTGCCTCCATGGGAGGAAAAATTTCCGATATAGTCACCAGATATCCGGACACTCGCCTCGTTTTTACCGATAGATTGCGCAATATAGGGAAAGAGTTTGAGCTAACAGCGGATGAAGTTATTTCTATTGTGAAAAAAGTAAACTACATACTCGACATCAGCATTAATGAAACCGTATTCGCTTTTGAGCGCCACTCCGAGGAACAATTAAAGGTGACTCAATCCCAGGTAAATGAGCTTTCGGCAACCATCGTACCGATTCAGGACAGTATTGCAATCCTTCCATTGATCGGGAATATTGACTATGACAGAGCACAGATCATCATTGAGAAAACAGTTCCGCGGGTAAGCCAGCTGGGAATCGAAACCTTAATTATCGATTTTTCCGGCACGGTGAATATAGATATTGAAATCGCCAAGCATATTTTTGATATCCGGAATATCCTCCTTCTGATCGGTGTCAACACAATTGCCACAGGTGTCAGACCCGATTTGGCAAAGAAAGCCGTTACACTTGGCATTGATTTATCATCCCTTGAAGTCTATTCGAACGTCCTCCAGGCGATTAGAAGCATTAAATAAATGAAATGATTGAAGCTGCTCATAAAGCGGCTTCTTTTTATATAAAAAAATATTGTCGAACCCCCAATCACATGATAGTATTTAGATATTTTCAAATATATTAAATTCACAAAATCATAGAGACTATCAAAAAGATTCGTATTGGAGGCTTTTTGCATGACTGTTTTTACATCCGCCTATTTTACAATGACTGAACAGGAAGCCATTGAATATGCCAAAACAAGACTGAATTATTTTGCTCCAGATGCCGAATTGGACTGCAGGGAAATTGGCGATGGCAATTTAAACTATGTGTTCAAGCTGACGGACCATAAACACAATAAGTCTCTGATCATCAAGCAGGCTGGTCCGGTTGCCAGAATCTCTGATGAATTTAAGCTGTCTCCTGACCGCAACCGCATTGAATACGAAATTCTGGATCTGCAAAACAAACTCGCTCCAGGTTTTGTGCCAAAAGTGTTTAGCTACGATCCCATTATGAACTGTACCGCGATGGAGGATCTGTCTGATTATACCATCATGAGAACAGCCTTAATGCGGCATGAAAAATTCCCGCTGTTTGCTGACCATATCTCGACTTTCCTGGTAAATACCCTTTTGCTTACTTCCGATGTTGTAATGGGGCATAAGGAAAAGAAAGAGCTGGTCCAAAAATTCACCAACCCGGAATTATGCGAAATTTCAGAGGACCTCGTCTTCACAGAACCGTTTTACGATTGTCCGAGAAATGAAGTGTTTGAAGGCACCAGGGAATTTGCCAAAAAGGAAATATGGGAAGACCCGAAGCTTCAGCTTGAAACTGCAAAGCTTAAATTCGAGTTTATGACCCATGCCCAGTCCCTTCTGCATGGCGATCTGCACACAGGCTCGATTTTTGTAAAAGAAGATTCTACTAAAATCATTGATCCCGAATTCGCATTCTGCGGCCCTGCCGGCTACGATGTCGGCAACGTGATTGCCAACCTGATTTTCGCCTATGTGAACGCGAAATATACAATGGCTGATGGTGAAGAAAGACAGGTTCAGCTGGAATATCTCGAAAATACAATGGAAGATATTATCGACTTGTTCAAAACGAAATTTGTACAGGCATGGGATGCGAAAGCAACTGAGCAAACAGCGCGCTATGAGGGATTTAAAGAATATTATCTGGATACAGTTCTGCGTGACACAGCAGCTGCAGCCGGACTTGAACTGTGCAGGAGAATTATCGGGCTGGCATCTGTAAAGGATGTCACCTCCATTGAAGATTACAGCAGCAGAGCTGCAGCGGAAAAAATTTGTCTGGCAGCCGGTAAAATGTTTATTATGGATAGGGAATCTTTTAAAACAGGAGCGGATTTTGTGAGTGTGCTAAAAGACTGTGAAAAAAGATTCTAAAGGAGGAAGCATGATGGGGAAACCAGTGGATGTCATCCAGTCTGTCAGATTGGATGATGAAACCGACACGCTTATTCTATTAGATCAAACAGTTCTGCCGAATGAAAAGAACTTTTTGCATTTGAAAGAGTTAAAGGATATTTGGGATGCAATCTATCATTTAAAGGTCCGAGGTGCACCTGCCATTGGAATAGCCGCGGCTTACGGTGTCTATTTGGGCACAAAGCAATCAGCGGCAGTGAGCTATGAAGAACTTTATCAGGATTTTAAAAAGGCGAAGGAATTCCTGGCGTCATCGCGGCCAACTGCGGTTAATCTGTTTTGGGCGCTCGACCGCATGGAAGCCTGTTTTCAGAAGGAAGAAGGCAAAGCAGCAGCTGATATAAAGCAAGCCCTGAAAGTGGAAGCAGAAAAAATCCGCGCTGAGGATGAAAAAGTGTGCGAGTCGATCGGACAGCACGCGCTTTCCGTTCTTGAGCCTGGATGGGGCATTCTGACACACTGCAATGCCGGTACGATTGCGACCGCTAAATATGGGACAGCTCTTGCTCCGATTTATTTAGGGCAGGAAAAGGGCTATGATTTTAAAGTATATGCCGATGAAACCCGTCCGCTTCTGCAGGGGGCCCGCCTGACTGCATGGGAGCTCGAAGAAGCAGGGGTCGATGTTACGCTGATCTGCGATAATATGGCCAGCATCGTCATGAAAGAAGGCAAGGTTCAAGCGGTACTTGTCGGCTGTGACCGTGTTGCAGCCAATGGGGATGCAGCCAATAAGATTGGAACATCAGGCGTTGCGATTCTTGCAAAACATTATAAAATACCATTCTATGTTTGTGCCCCGCTGTCAACAGTCGATCTCGCATGCCAGACAGGGGACGATATTCATATTGAATTAAGAGATTCAGAAGAGATTACGTCTAAATGGTACGAAAAGCGGATGGCGCCAGAGGGTGTGCAAACCTATAATCCAGCATTCGATGTAACAGATCATGAACTGATCACAGGCATTATCACGGAGAATGGCATAGCTTATGCGCCGTTCACTGAAAGTCTGTCTAAAATGTTTAAATAGAAATAATATAGCCTCCTGGCCCAGTGGTCAGGAGGCATTTTCATGCTTTTGCTTCTATTCTTCATATCTTTAAAGCGTTCAACTAGGAAAATATCCCTGATTCCGATAAAGAAAGAGTGTAATTTAACTCTTTTCATCAATCAAATGTACTATTTAATTTGGGGTAATACTTTTAATTATGGAAAATTTATGAAGTAACCAATGCGCAGAGAGTAAAAACCAATTGTAAACCCGTCTAAATCCCTGTTACTTTTTTTGAAGCTATGTTTCTGGGCCTGATTCCAAAGTCTGATAATTAAATAATTTAGCATATTGTTAGAGTCTGAATATTTTAAATATACTTTAATTACAACAAGAAACGACAGGAAAAAATATAGATTCGAGAGGAGAAAAAGGATGAAGAAAAAAAGGGCATTAGGAGCAGCACTTCTAAGTATGACTATGGGTTTATCAGTTTTCACAGCGGGGGCATTTGCAAAAGAGCCAGAGTCTCAAAACGAAACCTATCGGGTATTAATCCAGGGGCCGTCAAACGCCAAAGCATCTCTGAATTCACAGGTGGACAAACGCTGGGATTTTGGCAGCGATGGCATGACAGCGGAAGTCAATGCAAAGCAATACCAGGCACTGCTGAAAAATAAGAACTTAAAGATTGAAAAGGTAAACGAAGTTACTCTTGATACTGCCAGAACGGAAGCGTCCAAGAAAGATTCTGTTTCTATTCAGGCAGCAGGATATCCTAGTGATCAGACACCATGGGGAATTGCTTCCATCTATAATAACAGCAGCATTACGAGTACGTCAGGCGGAAGCGGAATAAAGGTTGCTGTTCTTGATACAGGTGTTTATACAAGTCATATCGACCTGGAAGGCTCAGCAGAGCAATGTAAGGATTTCACTCAATCCAGCCCGATTGTAAATGGCTCATGCACTGATCGTCAGGGACATGGCACACATGTAGCCGGGACCGTTTTGGCACATGGGGGATATGATGGACAGGGAATTTATGGAGTAGCTCCACAGGCGAAATTATGGGCATACAAGGTGCTTGGCGATAATGGCTCAGGCTACTCAGATGATATTGCAGCAGCAATCCGCCATGTTGCAGACGAAGCATCCCGTACAGGATCAAAAGTGGTCATCAATATGTCACTTGGTTCAAGCGGTAAAGATTCTCTAATCAGCAGTGCGGTTGATTATGCCTACAGCAAAGGTGTCCTTGTTGTTGCCGCAGCAGGAAATTCCGGCTACAGCGCTAATACAATCGGCTATCCTGGAGCATTAAAGAATGCGATTGCGGTTGCAGCCCTTGAAAACGTTCAGCAAAACGGTACATACCGTGTAGCCAACTTCTCGTCCCGCGGAAACCCTAGCACTGACGGTGACTATGTCATTCAGGAAAAAGACGTGGAAGTGTCTGCACCGGGAGCAAGCATCGAGTCTACTTGGTATAACGGAGGCTATAACACGATTAGCGGAACATCCATGGCTACACCTCATGTAGCCGGCCTTGCAGCAAAAATTTGGTCATCCAGCCCATCCATGAGTCATACTCAGCTTCGCGCAGAGCTTCAAAACCGTGCCAAGCAATATGACATTAAAGGCGGATACGGAGCAGCAGCTGGTGACGATTATGCATCAGGCTTTGGATATCCTCGTGTGAAATAAGCAAGCATCATCATACCCCCGAAGAACCGTCCGATCCTCTGATCGGCGGTTTTTTTTAAAAGAATGAATGACTCGAATTACATAATATTTCCGCGGAAATGATCATATTTTAGCGAAAGAAGAAAACTTATAAAAATTGCTGATGCAAATTGTTTTTGAATATACAATAAGGAGTGAATGTGTTTAGGAAGGGAGCTGACAGCCATGGCTGTTCAAAATACATATGTAAGCGATTGGGAAGCAAAGGAACTGATCTGCGAAATCGGCAGAAGAGTGTACAATAAGAACTTCGTTGCAGCAAACGACGGAAATATCTCCATTAAGGTGGGGGACTATGAACTCTGGACAACACCAACTAGTGTAAGCAAAGGGTTTATGACCCCTGAAATGATGGTCAAAGTGGATCTTTCTGGAAATGTGCTTGAAGGCAATCTGAAGCCATCATCCGAAGTAAAAATGCACCTCAGAGTGTATCAGGAAAACCCTGAAGCAAAGGCAGTTGTCCATGCCCATCCGCCTGTCGCCACTTCGTTTGCCATAGCCGGAATCAGCCTGGAAAAACCTGTATCACCGGAAGCGATAGTCCTGCTGGGCAAAGTGCCGGTTGCCCCGTATGCCACTCCGGGCACACAGGAAGTGCCTGATTCAATTGCCCCTTACTGCAGGGGTTACAATGCCGTTCTTCTTGCTAACCATGGAGCCCTAACCTGGGGCAGGGACATCACAGAGGCCTATTTTCGTATGGAATCACTGGAACACTATGCACTCATGCTGCTGTATTCCGAACACATCATGCAAAAGTCAAACGAACTAAGCACAGAACAAATTGCAGAGCTGATCTCAATCCGAGAGAATATGGGCATTAAAACAGGTGGAATACCGGTTCCAGGCAGTGAGAAGAAAATCCGGACAGCCCCCGGCCTGCCGGAAGAAATGATCGAAAGCATTGTGCGAAAGGTAACGGAAGAAGTCCTGAAAAACGTTTTAAAATAGCCATAATGGGATAGCTATAAGGGTATAGCAATGTTGTATAATTTTAAACTTTTAACGAAACCTATCTTGAATACCTTATTGAAACGTGAGGAGAGATTCCGATGAAACTGCTGGTCATTGGCGGGGTGGCTGCAAGTATGTCTGCCGCATCGAAATTAAGGAGAATGGATGAATATGCTGAAATTACCGTCTATGAAAAAGGCAAATTTTTATCTTACGGTGCCTGCGGTCTTCCTTATTATATATCTGGAGAAAATGACGATTACCGGAAAATGATCGCAAGAACACAGGAGCAATTTTCTGAGAGGAACATCAAAACACATCTTCAGCATGAAGTATTAAAAGTGGATACAAGCAAGAAGGAAGTAACAGTTAAAGACCTTGCATCAGGAAAAATGTTTACGGATACATACGATAAGCTGATGATCGGAACAGGCACGTTTCCCATTATGCCCCCATTTCCTGGAGCCGATCTTGAGAACGTACAAGTGCTGAAAACAATGGAAGATGGGATGATATTAAAAGAAATTTCCTGCAAATCAGAAGTGAAAGATGTTGTCATTGTCGGCGGAGGCTATATTGGAATCGAAGTGGTTGAAGCGATGAAAACCCTCGGCAAAAATGTGCGTGTCATTGAAATGGGCGAGAGAATCCTGGCTCCTTTCGATAAGGAAATAACAGATATCGCTGAAAAAGAAATTCGTGATCACGGTGTAGAAATGAACCTGGGAGAAAAGGTAGAAAGCTTCAGCGGCAAAGGGAAAGTGGAGAGTGTCAAAACGGATAAAGGCACTTATAAAGCAGATTTAGTGCTAGTTGCTGTAGGTGTAAAGCCTGCTACGAAGTTTCTGGAAGGATCGGGTATAGAGCTGGCTAAAAATGGAGCCATCATCATTGACCGTGAAATGCAGACCAATATTGAAGGTGTTTATGCAGCGGGTGACTGCGCTCAGGTTTATCACAAAGTGCTTGAAGAAAATGATTATATTCCGCTTGGAACAAACGCGAATAAATGCGGCCGGCTGGCTGGGGCCAATATAGCCGGCAGCCATGAAAAATATGTAGGAACTCTGGGAAGCGCCGCGATTAAAATTTTTAATATGGAGCTTGGAAGAACGGGACTTTCCGAGGAGGATGCAAAAATGCTTGGCATTGGCTATACAACTGAATTCGTGAAAGCCGCAGACCATCCAAGCTACTACCCGAATCAGACTCCTATTTGGATCAAGCTGATCTGCGAAAAAGGAACAAATCGAATCCTCGGAGCCCACGCCATCGGCAATAAAGGGGTGGTTCTCCGAATTGACGTATTTGCCGTTGCCATTCACAATCATATGGCAGCAGAAGAACTTGGCATGGTGGATCTCTGTTATGCCCCGCCTTTTGCAGGTGTATGGGATGCTGTCCATATCGCAAGCAACGCAGCGAAAAAATAGATTAAAGTCGGCGGAAACGCTGGCTTTTTATTTTTCTCAGAAGGTTTTTGTAAGAAGATGTTGAATAAACTCCATATAAAATCCTTTTTATGGAGGCTCAAATGTTTACAAGAATCGATACAGTCTTTCTGCAGGTTACTGATTTTGGAAAAGCCATTGAATGGTACAGTACAGTGCTTGGTTTCCCGGTAAGGTGGAGGGATGACAAGGGAGGGTATGCAGCCCTGGAAATCGGAGAAACGCCATTAACCCTTGTGCGTTCTGAAAAAGTAATTCCTTCCTCTCATATGCCATTTAACTTTTATGTTTCCGATATTGATGAAGCACATCAGCATCTGGCAGGACAAAAGGTGAAAACCGGTCCAATCCAGGCGGATGAAACGGTAAAGTGGTTTGAGTTTGAAGATCCTGACGGCAATAAGCTTGGCGTATGCCATTTTAAAGAATAATGAAAAGCTGCCTTTTTAAGGCAGCTTTTCCAGTTACTAATAAGAATCCTTCGCAAGCTTGGGATGGCGGTTCATCGCTCCGAGCAGAATCAGCCCGCTCAGGATGAGGAGTAAGCTTGTGACAACGAACACTGCAGAAAAACCCAGATAGCCTGAGATCAAACCGCCGATGACCGGTCCGATGATGTTGCCGAAAAAGCGGAGGCTAGTGTTGTAGCCAAGCACTTCACCTTGCATGGCGACCGGTGCTTCCTGGCGGATATAAGCGATCCGGACAGGGATGATGCCTCCGATGGTTATTCCAAGCGCGAAGCGGACAAGAACAAGCTGCCACATGTTTGAGACAAATCCTCCCGGCAGATAAAACACGCCTGCGAGGAAGAGGAGAATAACCAATGTTTTAATATAGCCATGCTGGTCTCCGATTTTTCCCCATTGCCTGGCCATCAGCAGATTGCCAAGCCCTGCAGCCGAAAAAGCAATTCCCGCAAAGAATGCCAGATTTTCCGGTCCATGCAATTCACTGACATATAAAGATAATATAGGCTGGATGCTGAAGTGGGCGATTTGAACAAGCGTTGATATCAGCATGACTGTCAGCAGGACAGGATTGCTGATAATATGCTGGATGACTGCCTTGCTTGAATACCTTGTCTGCTCGCCCTTTTTTGTTTGAACTTTGTGTTCTTTTGTAAAAAAAACAAGAAAGGCAGAAACAAAGATGGCGATGGAGGTCCATTTAAAGGTATCTGAAAATCCGAATAAATCAGCGAGGACTCCGCCGAGAAGAGGGCCCATCAATGAACCTGTTATGCTTCCGGTCTGCAGTGTCCCCATCACCCTGCCGGCAATTTCCTTCGGAGTCTGCGTGGAAATAAACGCCTGGGACATTCCGATGAAGCCTGTAAAAATTCCCGTAAACAGCCTGAGAAAAAACAGCTGCCAGACGTTTGTCACGTACCCCATCAGGAAGATGGAAATGCCCATCCCGATTCCGGACAGAATCAATATTTTCCTTCGCCCAAAAAGGTCCCCGATTCTTCCCCACACAGGTGAAAAAAGAAACGCAGTCACAAATGTGATCGCAAACGTCCACCCTGACCAATGCTGCACATAAGTTGGAGAGTGGTCGCCAAAACTTTCTATATATAACGAAATAAAGGGAAGCACCATCGTCATGCTGCCTGCCACAAAGAAATTGGCAAACCACATGATCATTAAATTTCTTTTCGTCTGTTTTATCATGTTTGAAACACTTCTTTCCGGTCAACATTTCGTTTCCCTAAATATATAATACTAAAAATTTCAAAAAAGAGGAAGGGTTATGCTATTACTCTAATCTTTATATATCCTGTAAACTATGATAAAAACGGGTTTTTTTAAGGGAAATGCCACAATTTCTATGACATTTTTACCAGAGTCCGTGAAAAAAACATTGTCTTATAACAGTATTTATTCTATAATTCCTAATAGGAAAAAGATTCAGAATATATATGAAAAAGGGGGAAGTTATTTGGAAGCTTTTGTTAATCAGCTAAACGGCATATTATGGAGCACACCTGTTATTTACATCTGTTTAGCAATAGGGTTGTTCTTCTCAGTCTTAACTCGATTTTTGCAGGTCCGCCATATCAAGGATATGGTACTGCTCATGTTTCAAGGGAAAAGTTCCGCAGCGGGCGTTTCATCTTTCCAGGCCTTATCTATTGCTCTTTCCGGCCGTGTAGGAACTGGTAACATCGCAGGTACTGCGACTGCCATCGCAATGGGTGGACCTGGTGCTGTATTCTGGATGTGGGCCATCGCTTTTATCGGAGCAGGCAGTGCATTCGTTGAATCAACGCTGGCACAGATTTACAAAGTGAAAAAAGATGGGCTTTACCGAGGCGGTCCGGCCTATTATATTGAAAAGGGAATCGGAATTAAATGGTTTGCAGTCCTTTTCGCTATTTCTGCATTGCTGGCTATGGCGCTTTTAATGCCTGGCATCCAGTCAAACTCAATTGCACTTGGAATGGAAAATGCATTTGGGATAGATAAAACAGTAACAGGTCTTATAATTATCGGGTTACTTGCACTGATTATTTTCGGCGGTGTTAAGCGTATTGCAACTGTAGCTCAATATACGGTTCCTTTTATGGCAGTGGGTTATATTTTAGTCGCTTTAATTATTATTGCCATGAACATTGGTGAGCTGCCTGGTGTAATTTCGTTAATTTTCAGCAGTGCCTTTGGCGCAGACTCCATGTTTGGGGGAATTATCGGAAGCGCAATCGCCTGGGGTGTAAAACGCGGAATTTATTCAAACGAAGCTGGTCAGGGTACAGGCCCGCATGCTGCTGCAGCTGCTGAGGTTTCCCATCCTGCCAAGCAAGGTCTTGTGCAGGCATTCTCTGTATATATTGATACGCTATTCGTATGTTCCGCAACAGCTTTCATGATTCTATTTACTGGAATGTTCAATACAGTCGGCGCTGATGGAAAGACTCCAATTGTAGAAAACCTTCCAGGAGTGGAAGCTGGTCCTGGTTATACACAGGCAGCTGTTGAATCTGTTCTTCCAGGCTTCGGTGCCGGATTCGTTGCTGTTTCTCTTTTCTTCTTTGCTTTCACAACCATCATGGCCTACTACTATATGGCTGAAACAAACGTAGCTTACCTGATTAGCGGCAAGAACAGCAAGCTGGCGATGTTTATTCTGAAGATTGTCTTGCTTGCTGCAACATTCTATGGTGCTGTTAAAACAGCAGGCCTGGCGTGGGCACTCGGAGATGTTGGCTTGGGACTAATGGTTTGGCTGAATTTAATTGCCATCGTTATCTTAAGAAAACCGGCTCTGATTGCACTGAAAGATTACGAGGCCCAGAAGAAACAAGGTCTTGACCCAGTATTCAATTCCAAGAAGCTTGGCATTAAAAATGCTGAGTATTGGGAAGAGGAATACAAGCCTCAGGAAGAAAAAGTATCTTAATAGAAAGATAATAGTTGTCCGGCTGATGCCGGGCATTTTTTTTTACAATTTTTAAATCTACTTTTACAATTTTCAGGTTATTTCTTAGCATTCTCTTAATATTCATCTTTTAGTATTGTACTTGGGTTTGGTACATAAATACGATGCAATCATTTCAAATAATATGAAGAGGTGCTTAGGATGACTGAATTGAATCGCCGCAAGTTTTTAACGTATGTAGGTACAGGTGTGGGAGCATTGACTGTAGCTTCGACAGGTTTGGGGGCAATGGTTCCAAGAGCGGAAGCTAAGGGTGTTGAGGCAGCCTCCCATTTATTCGGATTCCAGAAGAAAATCTCTGGTTTGAATTTTAAGCCGATTGACCCGACAGATAAAGACGATCTTGTTTTGCCGCGTGGATACAAATACGATGTTGTGGCAGCCTATGGGGATGTCATTAACAAAAAAGGCGATACATTCGGCTTTAACAATGACTTTACATTATATTTTCCAATTGATAAGGACAAGCGCGGTCTCTTATGGGTGAATCATGAATATTCAAGCGATCTATTTGTTCATGGTGCAAGGCCGGCAAATGGCAAATATACCGCAGCGCAAATTCAGAAAATGCTTTACAACCAGGGCGGATCGATAATCGAGGTCTACCGTGATAAAGAAGGTACATGGAAAATGGATACGGATTCCAAATATGCGCGCCGTATTACAGGCTTGACTCCGTTCCAGCTTACAGGTCCTGCCAAAGGTTCAAAAGCAGTGGGCGGTGCAACGAATGTACAGGGGACCTTTGCCAATTGTTCTGGCGGCATGACATTGTGGGGCACAGTTTTATCAGCTGAGGAAAATTTCGAATCTACCTCTAAGGATGCAGGATTAAATGATACACATTATGGCTGGATTGTGGAAATCGATCCGTTTGATCCTAATTTTAAGCCGCGCAAGCACACAGCCCTTGGCCGTTTCAACCATGAAAATGCAGCAGTTGGCCTGACCAATGACAATCGGGTTGTGGTATATATGGGTGATGATAAAAAGGATGCATGCGTGTATAAGTTCATCAGCAAAAATAAATATGTAAAGTCCCGCGGAAAAGCCAACGCAGACCTTCTGGAAGAAGGGACACTTTATGTGGCTAATATGGGTAGCGGAAAATGGGTGCCATTAACGATCGAAAATGTGCAGAAAGCCGTCAAGGGGGATGCAGACCTTTTAAAGAAATTCCAGACACAGGCTGATGTGGCTGTTCACTGCCATGAAGCAGCTCTGCTTGTGGGCGGAACGCCTACTGACCGTCCAGAAGATGTAGAAATCAGCCCGTTCGATAAAACGGTATTCATTGCCCACACCAACAATGATAAACATGGCAACTTCCACGGCCATATTACCAGATTTATCGAAGAAGGAGATGACCTGGGGGCACTGACTTTTGATTTTGAAATCTTCGCAGCCGGCGGAAAACAGAGCGGATTTAGTGCACCTGATAATCTGACTTTCGACAGCCTTGGAAATCTTTGGACTGTAACAGATATGTCATCAAGCAAGCTGAATACAGGAATCTACACGCATTTCGCCAACAATGGCATGTTCGTCATCCCGACGATCGGAAAAAATATCGGTGAAGCCTTTCAGTTTGCTTCAGCTCCAGTTGAAGCGGAACTAACTGGCCCATCCTTTACACCAAACGAGACAACCCTGTTCCTGTCCATTCAGCATCCGGGAGAAGAGACGGAAGACCTGAACAATCTGACAAGCAAATGGCCGCACCGCAAGGGAGATACTATGCCGCGTCCGGGAGTTGTGGCGATTACAGGCTTTAAATACTAGGAGGTTACTATGCTATCAAATATCGGGATACCAGGATTGATAATTGTTCTAGTGCTGGCGCTGATCATTTTCGGCCCATCCAAGCTTCCTGAAATCGGAAGGGCATTCGGCACAACCCTGAAAGAATTCAAGAAATCCACACGCGAACTTGTTTCCGACGAACAGCCGGAAGAAAAGAAAAAAGAATTGCTATAAGAATGAATAGGGAAGGGAGGGATATCTTCCTTCCTTTTATATTGAGGTGATTAATATGAATAATGAGGCAGTAAATGTTCTCCAGCATTTTGAAGAGCTCCGGAAGAGGCTGATGATTATAGCTGCTGTCTTTATAGCGTTCCTGGCACTATCCTTTATTTTTGTCAGCGACATTTACCAGTGGCTGGTTAGGGATCTGGACTTTAAATTGGCTGTTCTCGGACCCTCTGAGATTTTATGGGTCTATTTCATGCTTGCGTCTGTTGTCGCCATTGCAGCCGCCATCCCGGTTGCTGCCCATCAAATCTGGCTGTTCGTCAGCCCGGCACTTACCGGAATGGAGAAAAAGGTGGCCTTATCCTATATTCCCGCGTTATTTTTCCTGTTCATTACCGGTATAGCATTCGGATATTTCATCCTTTTGCCGCTGGTTCTGAATTTTTTAATGACCTTATCAGGAGATATGTTCACCGCCTTTTTTACAACGGAAAAATACTTTCGATTCGTGCTGCATTTAACACTGCCATTCGGCTTCCTGTTTGAGCTTCCGGTTGTGATTATGTTCCTGACCAGTCTTGGCATCCTCAATCCTTATTCACTGCAGAAGATTAGGAAGTATGCATATTTCGTGCTGATTGTGGTTGCGATTTTGGTTACACCCCCTGATTTTATTTCAGATATATTGGTCACATTGCCTCTTCTGCTGCTGTACGAGGCGAGTGTGAGCCTGTCCAAAATCATTTATAACCGAAAGCAGAAAAGGCAGGCTCTCTTGCAGTAACTTTAATTTAAATCAGAACAAAAAAAGCTTGGACCGCAATGTCCAAGCTTTTCTATTATTCACTTACTTTACTCGCGGGAAGCCAAAGCCTGATGCATAATCGTCACCAGCGGCAGCTCCCGTTCCGCCAAGAATATCATTTTGCTTGGCGCGGTTCTGAAGCTCGGTGCGAAGCTGTGCATGGGACATTGATGGATTCTGGGCCCAGATCTTAGCAGCCAATCCGGATACATGAGGAGTAGCCATGGATGTGCCGCTGATTGTGCTGTAGCTGCCATCATACCATGTGGATTCAATCGCTCTGCCTGGTGCAGACACCTCGACATCACGCTCCTGGATGAGGTAGTCTCCATCAGTTGCAGGGTTGCCCCTTGATGAAAAATCGGCAACACGGTATGAACCATTTTGCTGAACATTTTCCAGAGCGGCCACTGCAACAGCATTCACTAATGCGCCGGGATAGCCAATCGTATTATCGGCAGGACCATCGTTTCCGGCAGCAGCAACTACGAGGACACCTTTGCTGTAGGCGTAATCAACTGCATCCGCAATCAATGTGCTCTTAGAGCTTGAACCTAATGACATGGAAATGACCACTTTAGATCCTGTGCGGACCGCTTCATCGGCCGCATGCTTAATAGCTCCTGCGATGTCATCAGAATACCCTGATCCTCTGTCGTTTAACACCTTATATGCCCAAAGATCTGCGTCTGGCGCTACTCCGTAAACACCTTGTCCGTTCTCGCCGCCATGAGCCAGCACAGTACCCGCAACATGTGTGCCGTGTCCGTTCTTGTCCCCGCAGCTTCCGTCAATTAAAGGGGACTTTCTTTGTGTAAAGTCCTTGCACTGTTCAGCTTGCCCGGCGAGATCAGCATGTGCTGTATTTACTCCTGTGTCCAGAACGGCAACTTTTACCCCGTTTCCGCCTGAAGTGCTTTGGATGGAGCTGTCATTGTAAATGGCCTCAATTCCCCAAGGTGTACCATCTGCCGGAGCTGACGCAGCCCCCGATCCAGGTTTCGCTGCGGTCACAGGTGAGTTCTTAACTTCTTCAACTCTATCAATCTTTAAGTTTTTATTTTTTAAAAGTGCCTGATACTGTTTAGCATTTACTGTAGTAGTAAAACCATTCTGTCCAAAATCCCATCGTACTCCATAGTTCGATTTTGCCTTTGCTTTTTCTGCACTTGGGCCCTGAATGACGACCCGATAGGTTTCATTGCTCTCAACCTGCTGACCGAATGCCCCTGACGCAAATACGGATAGTCCCATTGCTGCACTTAGTATTGCTGACCCAATGACTCTTTTTTTCTTCATTCAAAATCTCCTCTCAGAATATGTATGGTCACAGCTGAAGAGCTGTAACTCTATTATATTTATAAAATTCAGAATAATAAAACAATACTTTGGGCCTATATTTGCTTAAATTTATCATTTCTATTAAAAAACCCCAGACAGGCATCCTCACTTGCATAATAATATTCTTTCAGTAATAGGTAAATATTTCATATTGTGAAGTTAATCATGCAATAAGGAGGGTAAAAGTCTATAAAGGAGTGTGAAATATGAGAGCAGTAACCTACCAGGGAGCGAAAGATATTCAAGTAAAAAATGTGGAGGATCCCAAAATTGAAAAGCGGGATGATGTCATTGTCCGGATCACCTCAACTGCCATTTGCGGATCGGACCTTCATTTATATCAGGGGAATATGCCATTGCGGCCCGGCTATGTTATCGGGCATGAACCCATGGGAATCATTGAGGAGACAGGTCCTGATGTGACAAGGGTAAAGAAAGGCGACAGGGTGGTCATACCATTTAATGTATCGTGCGGGCATTGCTTCTATTGTCAGCATAATATGGAAAGCCAATGTGATAATTCGAACCCGCATAATGATTCAGGCGGCTATTTTGGCTATACTGAGAAATACGGAAACCATCCGGGCGGTCAGGCAGAGTTTCTCAAGGTGCCGTTTGGCAATTTCATGCCATTTGTTATACCGGAGTCGTGCGAGCTGGAGGATGAATCACTGCTCTTTTTATCGGACGTTCTGCCGACAGCCTATTGGAGCGTGGAACATTCAGGCATTAAAGCGGGAGACACGGTCGTCGTCCTCGGCTGCGGTCCCATCGGGTTAATGACTCAGAAATTTGCCTGGATGAAAGGAGCTAAACGGGTAATTGCAGTAGATCATCTCGATTACCGCCTCAATCACGCCAAGCTTACCAATGATGTGGAAGTCTATGACTTTACGAAATATGATGACATGGGAGCATATATAAAGGAAATCACCCAGGGCGGAGCTGATGTGGTCATTGATTGCGTCGGCATGGACGGGAAGAAATCCGCTGTAGAGAAAATAGAACAGAAGCTTAAGCTCCAGGGCGGAACGCTTGGCCCGATCCAAATCGCGACGAAAGCAGTCCGTAAATTTGGTACTGTCCAGCTGACCGGTGTGTACGGGCTGACTTATAATCTGTTCCCGCTCGAGGAATTTTTCTCGAGAAACATCACCATTAAAATGGGCCAGGCCCCTGTGGTGCACTACATGCCTGAGCTATTTGAAAAAATAACGAATAAGGAATTCGATCCGAAGTCAATCATCACTCATCAGATTTCTCTCGAAGAAGCAGATCGTGCGTATAAAATTTTTAATGACCATGAAGATGACTGCATTAAAGTCATCTTAAAACCGTAATAAATACAAACCGGCCTGGATATCCCATGGCCGGTTTTTTGAAGTTTAAGAATATAACATATTATACATGTTTCGACATAAACGTATATAATAGTGCTAAAGACACAATATTAATAGAGTTAACCAAGGAGCATGTAGATGAAAGGCTTTAATCAACAGACTTTGATAAAAGAAGAAACAAAAGCAGTTATGCTTTTTATATGGCTATTCTATATCATTTTAACACTTTATGATTTGTTTTATTATTATCTGCTTCCCCTCAATACTGGCGGCAGCATCGGGCTTCCAAAGGGCGGGCTTGGATGGGGTTATTATCTGGCTATTATCGGGCTCTTGCCTTTAGCGCTGTATTTAATCAGGACAAAACGCCCTTTTCAGGTAAAATACTTATTTTTTGCAGGGTTTTTCCTGATAGATTTTAGTAACAGCATGCTGATCTATTTCGGAGAATCGAAGGAATTTCAGAGCGGAAGTGCAGTAGAACTTTTATTTATTATATTTTCACCGATTTTTGTGAATAAGCGCTATTTTTGGATAGTAACCGGCGGAATGATTGCGAAGTATCTGCTTGCCGGCTTACTGTTGAGCAGCCAAAAGGTAATGGTGCCAATCGTGCTTATGGCCATTTTTTCAAGTGTTTCATATGTTCTGCTGAACCGTTTCTATTCCTATATTCACTCGCTGACACATGTTTTCCAGGAGCTCCGCCAGACTGAAAAGCTGGCTGCTGTCGGTCAGATGGCTTCGGCAGTCGGCCATGAAGTAAGAAATCCTTTAGCAGCATTAAGAGGGTTTACTCAGCTGCAGATGGAAAAACATCCTGAAGATCAGGACCGCTATAAAATCATGATTGAGGAAATCGACCGCATTAATCTGATTGCCGATGACCTTATGATCTTAAGCAAGCCAAGACTGCCTATGTTTAAAAGAGTTGAACTGAATGCAGTGATTAACTATGTTATCTCGATCATACATGAACAGGCAGCCAATCAGAACATCCGTCTTGAAACAGAAAATCTGGAAGCTGTTCCTAAAATTCAGTGCGACGAAAATATGCTTAAGCAGGCTTTTATTAATTTGGTTAAGAATGCGATGGAATCTATGACAGAAGGCGGCACGATCCTGATTTCGGCCAAAATGGCGGAGGGCGATCAGGTTTTGATCAGTATTAAAGATGAAGGCTGCGGGATCGATGCTGAAAATATGGAACGGGTCGTGGATCCATTTTATACAACTAAACCGGATGGAACCGGTTTAGGGCTGATGGTTACCAAGCAGATTGTGGATGAACACAAGGCGGGAATCACTTTTGAAAGTGAAAAGGGGAAAGGGACAATTGTGAACCTTACTATTCCTATAGAGCAGCCAACCCAATAAAAAGAATTCAGGAGGATGTCATTTAATGTTCAGGGCAGACCTGGAAAATAGTAACTGACATTATAATAATACTATTCGAAATCGTACAGCACCCTATGAGGGTGCTGTATTTTATTAGGTAAATAGGCTTCTTTTTTACAAAAATTTAATAATTTTCCTATGTTAATTCCGACTAATTGCTCATTCTCAAATAAGTCTAAAAATAGATAGAATTATGAATGTTATCATCCTAATCTACTATAATTTGAGGAGATGTATTCATTTGAAAAAGCCTATGCGCAAACTTGGAAAGACGATACTCGCAACAACGATGGCCCTATCTGTCTTAGCAGCTCCTATTTCATATGATTCTGTCATGGCGGCAAAGCCTGATCATGCAGGGAAACCGGAAATTAAATTCAGCCATGAAGTAAGCCTGCGGATACTGGGAACAACAGATATACATACACACCTTTATAACTATGATTACTATAAAGATGCAGAAACCATTGAATTTGGTCTGGCTAAAACAGCTACCTTAATCAAACAGGCAAGAAAAGAAGCAAAGAATACATTATTATTTGACAACGGAGACCTCATTCAGGGTAATCCGCTTGGCGATTATAAAGCAAAAGTAGATCAGCTTGAGGATGGGGAAATGCATCCCGTGTTCAAGGCTATGGAACTATTAGATTATGATGCCGCTACGGTAGGAAACCATGAATTCAATTATGGCCTCGATTATCTGGATGAGGTTCTGGATGATGCGCCATTTCCTTATGTAAATGCCAATGTCTACAAAGACGACGATGATAATAATCCGGAAAACGATAAAAATTACTTTAAACCATATAAAATCATCAAGAAAAAAGTCGTTGATGAAAAAGGAAGAAAACAGGTCATTAAGGTTGGGGTTATCGGTGCTGTGACTCCGCAGATTACACAATGGGACAAAGCCAATCTTGATGGAAAAATCATCACAAAAGACATTGTAAAATCAGTAGAAGCCAATATTCCTAAAATGAAAGAAGAGGGTGCGGACATTATCATTGCACTTGCGCACTCCGGCATGGGGGACGCAGCATATGCTGAGATGGAAGAGAATGCAGCCTACGACTTAACAAAAGTAGAAGGCATTGATGCGGTTATTTCCGGACACAACCATAAGAATTTTCCGGGAGATTTCACCGATCTTCCTGAAGTGGATGCAGAAAAGGGAACGGTCAACGGGGTGCCCTTCATCATGCCGGGCAGCTGGGGCAATCAGCTTGGCGTTATGGACCTGACTATTGCCAAGGTAAAGGGCAAGTGGGAGGTTAAGGATTCCCAGTCATCTTTAAGGTCTATTTTCAGAAGCTATAAAAATGAATCCGGCGCGACCGTCAAGGAAAGCCTTGCAGATGCAGATCCTGCTATTTTGAAAGCTGTAAAGGAAGAACATGAAGGAACCGTGAATTATGTCCGCCAGCCTGTCGGGGAAACAACAGCTGATATCCACAGCTATTTTGCACTTGTAAAAGATGACCCGTCCATTCAAATTGTGACGAATGCACAGAAGTGGTATATTGAGAAGCAATTAAAAGGAACACCAGATGAAAATACACCAGTGCTTTCGGCGGGAGCTCCTTTTAAAGCAGGCGGCCGCAACGGGGCAAGCTATTACACATATATCCCTGAAGGCACAATCGCCATTAAAAATGTAGCCGATCTATACCTGTATCCGAATACAGTCGCTACGGTAAAAATTAAAGGGGCAGATGTGAAGGAATGGCTTGAAATGTCTGCAGGCCAGTTCAATCAGATAAAAGATAATGAAGCGGGAGAACAGTCACTCATTAATAATGATTTCCCTACTTATAACTATGATGTAATCGATGGTGTGACATATGAGATCGATGTAACAGAACCTGCTAAGTATGATAAAGATGGCAAGCAGGTTAATGCTGATGCAAACAGAATCAAAAATCTTCAGTATAACGGAGCACCTATTGATCCGGATCAGGAATTCATCGTTGTGACAAATAATTATCGGGCCAGCGGCACTTTCCCTGGAGTCAGAAACAACACGGCAGTAGAGCTTTATCCGGATGAAAACCGCCAGGCGATCATTGATTATATCCGAGAAGAACAAACCATCGATCCTTCTGCAGATGCCAATTGGTCATTTGCACCGGTTGCCGGTGGCGTAAATGTAACGTTCGAATCTTCACCGGATGCAAAGGATGCGATTGCTGAAGGCAGCGGAATCGGCTATGCGGGGGAAGCAGCCAATGGCTTTGCGAAATATTCGCTTCAATTCCCGGAGCCAAAGCCATTTGAAGTCCAACTTTTGGGGATCAATGATTTCCATGGTCAGCTTGATACATTTAATTCCGGTTTGAATGCGGGTGGAATCGAGTATTTAGCTGCACACTTAAAACAGCGTGAAGCAGAGAATCCCAATACAATTATGCTGCATGCAGGTGATGCAGTAGGGGCGAGCTCCCCTGTTTCGGCCCTACTTCAGGACGAGCCAACAATTAAAATGCTTAATGAGATCGGCTTTGATATAGGTACAGTCGGCAACCATGAATTCGATGAAGGGGTAGACGAAATGCGACGCCTTATCAATGGCGGGGCCCATCCAAAAACTGTAGAGAAGTATGGCGAGTTTGAAGGAGCAAACTTCCCGTATGTTGCAGCTAATGTAGTGGATGAAACAACAAAGGAGCCAATCCTTGATCCCTATGTAATTAAAGAAGTAAATGGAGTGCCAGTCGGCTTTATTGGCATTGCCTATTCCGATACTCCTGGAATTGTTACGCCAAGCGGAACGGCAGGTGTAGAATTCACGGACGAAGCGGAAGCAATCAACAAGTACACAGCTGAGCTGAAGGAACAGGGTGTTAAATCGATTGTGGTCATTACTCATAACCCTGTAAAGTCCGATATAGATGGGTCTAATCCTCAAGAGGAACTCGCTGACATTGCGAATGCAGTTGATGATGAAGTGGATGTGATGTTTGGCGGCCATAACCATCAGTACACAAATACTGTGGTGGACGGGAAATTGCTTGTTCAATCTTATTCCTATGGAACTGCTTTTTCCGATGTGGACTTAACAATTGATCCAGTGACGAAAGATATTGTTGCTAAAAAGGCTGAAATCGTAAGCGCCACACGTGACGTTGAACCTGATGCAGAAATTAAGCAAATGCTTGATGCTTATATTGCTGATGTCGCTCCGATTTTAAATGAAGTCATCGGTCATACTTCAACAGGTATTACGAGAGAGGTAAATGCTGATGGAGAATCTCCGATGGGCAACCTGATTGCAGATTCCATGATTGCGCAGACCAATACCGATTTTGCCTTCATGAACTCAGGCGGCGTCCGTGCAGGCATTGATGCTGGAGATATTACGTGGAAAGAAGCTTTTACGGTACAGCCTTTCGGAAATGACCTTGTGACATTGACATTGACCGGTGCCCAGATAAAAGAACTTTTTGAACAGCAATGGGGTTCAAAAGAAAGAATCATGCATGTTTCCGGCTTAAAGGTGACGTACGATTCTTCGAGAGCTGCTGGAGATCGGATTGTTTCTTTAGTAAAGAACGATGGAACGCCAATCGCTGCAGAACAGGAATATTCTGTGACGGTAAACAACTATATGGCTGATGGTGGAGACGGCTATAGCGCCCTTTTAAACGGCAGGAACCGCACTGTGGATATCGTCGACCTTGATGCTTTAATCAACTACATTAAAGAGCAGAAAGAAGTAAACCCGGCGGTTGAAGGAAGAATTACTAAATTGAATAAATAACAGGAAGGGAGCATCAGGCAGTCTGATGCTCCTTTTCTATATCCCTCGAAAATAGGTATAGGTACCCGTTTTTTCTTTTAGCGGCGGATAAATTGATTAAAATTACCTACTCAAATGTTATCAAAATATTAAAATAACAGTATTGTTAGACTATTAAAAACTTTATGTTAATTTGATAGAATTAATCTCGCACTTCGAAAATTCAGAAAAACTAAATAGGAGGCTATAAGAATGAGTAATAAGAAAAAACCTTTTAAGGTTGTATCTTCCATTACAGCCAGCACGATGATGGCAGCTGCACTATTTGCGGGATCTTTTGCCGGGACAACAGCAGCTCCTTCAAAAGTTTCAGCAGAGGAACTTTCTGCACCGATTGATTTGAATATTGTGAATGAAGACAGGCTGGGGAAGGCATTAAAAGACAGAGGATTGGTTAAAAAGGATGCTTCCTCTAAAGAAATAGAAAAGGCAGTTAAGGAGTACATAAAAGAAAAGCAAGGTGAAAAGCAGCCTGGAAATTCAGCAAATAGCCATGACCATAAGGATGAGTTTGATAAAAAAACAAAGGATTTCTTAACGAAACAAAAAGAACAGATGACAAAGCAGCTGAATAAAGGTCATAAAAACTATAAAAAGGGCAAACCGGACGGCTATGTAAAAGTAGATCCGGCCAAAGAAGCAAGCTACAATGGTGATGTCAGAACAGACAAAGTGCTTGTGCTTCTAACTGAATTTGAAGATTTCAAGCATAACAATGTAACTCAGGAAGAGGGATATATGTACGCTGAGGATTTCAACAAAGAGCACTATGAGAAGCTGATGTTTGGCGATACTGAATTTGAATTATTTAATGGAGATAAAGTAAAAACGTTTAAGCAGTTCTATGAAGAGCAGTCCGGCGGCAGCTACACTGTGGATGGCACTGTGTCAGAATGGCTGACAGTCCCTGGAAATGCGAGCGATTATGGTGATGATAGTCCTGCCGGAGGTCATGATAATCTATCACCTCTTGGACCTCGCGACTTAGTAAAAGAGGCTTTAAAAGCAGCTGTGAACGCTGGAATGGATCTTTCGGAATATGATGAATTTGATTTATATGATTTAGATGGAGATGGAAACTTTAATGAGCCTGATGGATTAGTTGATCACCTCATGATTATCCACGCCGGCACAGGACAGGAAGCTGGCGGCGGAGCGCTTGGTGATGATGCCATCTGGTCACACCGCTGGACACTTGGCGGAGTATTTGCTGTTCCGAATACTACAGCCAAGGTAGATTATTGGGGCGGAAAAATGGGTGCATTCGATTATACCATTCAGCCTGAAGATGGAGCGGTCGGGGTGTTTGCCCATGAGTTTGGACATGATTTAGGATTGCCGGATGAGTATGATACGCAATATACCGGTCAAGGTGAGCCGGTTGCTTCATGGTCCATCATGAGCGGCGGCAGCTGGAACGGCGAAATAGCAGGTACTGAACCAACTAGTTTCTCACCGCAAAATAAAGAATTTTTCCAAAAAGGCATGGGCGGAAACTGGGCTAATATTATGGAAGTAAATTATGAAGATATTGATAATAAAGGTTTGGCAACTGTTATTGACCAAAGTGTAACCAAATCTAAAAACCCTGGAATTGTAAAAGTAAATCTTCCAGAAAAAGAAGTAAAGGGGATTGCACCTGCGTTTGGCGAGAAATATTACTACAGCACGAAGGGTGATGATCTTCATACGACTTTGACGACGCCTGAATTAGACTTAACAAATGCGGAAACAGCTGCCTTCAATGCGAAAGTTTACTATGATATTGAGTTTGATTATGATTATCTGACTGTTACTGCAAAAGCAGACGATGGGACAGAAGCTGAGCTCGATGTAATTGGTGATGATGATACAGATGGGGATGCCCGTGCTGAATCTTCAAAAGGCGAATGGGAAGATAAGACATATGACCTAAGCGGATTTGCCGGTAAAAAAGTTAGCCTGACATTCGAATATGTAACAGATGGCGGCTTGGCATTGGACGGATTTGCGATTGATGAAATCACTGTAACTGCTGATGGAAATGTGATTTTCACAGACGATGCTGAAGGCGGGACACAGATGACTCTTGACGGATTCATTGTTTCCAACGGAATCAGCTATGCGAAGAACCATTATTATCTGGAGTGGAGAAATTACGCAGGCTCCGACGCTGCCCTTGCCCAATCAAGAGGAGTTATATACATCACTGGTTT
>NZ_CAXQGS010000102.1:0-5144 GCF_964223445.1 Cytobacillus sp. | reverse complement strand
ATAGCTCTTTCTGCAGAAACAGATATATCTGTAGCATTGGCCATGGCAGCAATAATAGGCGGTGCCATGTTTGGGGATAATCTTTCCGTTATTTCTGATACGACCATTGCAGCGGTCAGGACACAAGGAACGAGAATGACCGATAAATTCCGTGTGAATTTCTTAATCGTCCTGCCTGCTGCATTGCTTACAGCTTTGATTCTTGGGATTTTAACTGCTGGTCAGGAAAGCGCGGTAACAAGCGGGGATTACAGTTTTTTGAAAGTTGTTCCTTATCTGGGCGTATTGGCTGCAGCTTTACTTGGCATGAATGTCATTCTTGTGCTTAGCGGGGGTATTCTGCTTGCAGGACTGATCGGAATCGCAGATGGCAGCTATACTTTTGTTTCATTCCTTCAGATGATTGCCGAGGGAATGGCCGGCATGCAGACCCTTGCGATAATCGCCATACTCATTGGCGGATTGGTTGAGATCATCCGTTTTAATGGCGGAATCGATTACTTGCTGCACATGGCTACAAGCAAAATAAAATCCCGCAGGGGAGCTGAATTTGGTATTGCGTCACTTGTCTCTCTGACCAATTTATCTACAGCCAATAACACAATTGCCATCATTATTGCAGGGCCGCTTGCCAAAAAAATTGCAGATCAATATGAGATTGATCCGCGTAAATCAGCAAGTATTCTTGATATATTTGCCTGTTTTGTACAAGGGACTATCCCATATGGGGCTCAGATGCTGGCTGCTTCCGGGCTCGCTGCCATATCTCCTGTGAGCATCATGACATATTCCATTTATCCAATATTAATTGGCATTTGCGGCATTATTGCCATTTTGATCAACTTTCCTAACCTAAAAAAGCAATAAAAGAAAGAGCCTAGGTTGGCTCTTTTTCTGTTTGAACAATGCTATGTTTTGGAAAAAATTCCTGATATAATTAGAACGAATGTTCTAATAAATTTTGCTGAGCCTCTGCCGTTTTTTGATTTGGTATAATGGTAACATTGCAGAAAGAATCTCAGGCAAGGAAAAGAGGGTGTAAGATATGAAATTTATCCATACCGCTGATTGGCATTTGGGCAAGCTGGTCCATGGTGTATATATGACCGAAGATCAGCGTCATTTTTTGCATCAATTTATTGATGTGGTAGAGGAAGAAAAGCCGGATGCAGTCGTCATTGCAGGAGACTTATATGACCGGTCCGTCCCTCCGACTGATGCTGTAGAATTGCTGAATGAAATTCTATTTAAAATAAATGCAGAGCTCAATACACCTGTTGTTGCCATAGGCGGAAACCATGACAGCGCTGAAAGACTGTCCTTTGGAAGCTCCTGGTATAAACAAAGCAAGTTCTACCTGTCTGGAAAACTGGTAAATGATTTTAAGCCCATACATATTAATGGTGTGAATTTTTATCTGGTTCCATATGCTGAACCTGGAATGGTAAGACATTTGCTTGATGATGACCGTGTGTACTCCCATGATGATGCAATGAAAGCGATTGTGAGCAGAATTGAAGAGAACCTGAACCCAAATGAACCGAACGTTCTTGTCGGACATGCTTTTGTACTGGGCGGTGCTACCAGTGATTCGGAGAGGACACTCTCTGTCGGAGGATCAGGCTGTGTCCATTCAAGCAGCTTTGATCCTTTCTCATATACCGCACTTGGACATTTGCATAGTCCTGATGCCATAAAGCATGACAAGATCCGCTATTCAGGCTCCCTATTAAAATATTCTTTCTCAGAAGCTAAACAGGAAAAATCCATTTCTATTATAGAAATGAAGGAAAATGGGGAATTTGACTTGCGTACCCGTTCATTAAAGCCCAAAAAAGACTTGAGAGAGATCGAAGGGCATCTGGATGAACTGATGGATCCTGCTTTCTATGAAAAACAGAACCTTGATGACTATCTGAAAATCACCCTTTTTGATGAAGGTGCATTGCTTGATCCAATTAATAAGCTGAGACAGGTCTACCCGAATGTTCTTCACCTTGAAAGAAGAATAGCCGTTACAGATATGAAGAAAAAAAGCTCCTTCCTATCGATGAAGGAAGAAAAAAAGTCGGAGAATGATCTGTTTAAACAATTCTATGAACAAATGACCACTTCCGAATTTACAGAAGATAAACAGCAGGTTATGACCGATGTGATCGAAAGAGTGCTGAGAGAGGAAGCGCTGAAATGAAGCCATTAAAATTAACGATGCAGGCGTTCGGCCCTTACGCAGACAGTGAAAGCATTGATTTCACCGAGCTCGGAAACCGAACCATGTTTGTCATCTCCGGAAAGACAGGTTCAGGAAAAACCACTATTTTTGACGGCATAAGCTATGCGATTTACGGAAAGGCAAGCGGGGAGGATCGAAATGGTCCAGAACTTCGAAGCCAGTTTGCGAAAAATAATACACTAACCGAGATTTCCCTCGAATTTATTTTAAGAAATAAAAGGTATTACATTGCAAGGTCTCCTCAGCAGGAAAAGAAAAAAGAGCGCGGCGATGGCACGACAACAGTAAGCGCCAAAGCAGAACTGTATATGTATGATGAAAATGGAGAGCAAAAGCTCCTGGCTTCAAATGTGAGGGATGTTGATGAAAAGATAAAAGAAATTATGATCATTGACAGCAATCAGTTCAGGCAAATTCTGATGATTCCCCAGGGAGAGTTCCGAAAGCTCCTTACTTCTGAAAGCAAGGATAAGGAAATCATTCTTCAGCGGTTATTTCATACTCAAATATACAAACGCATTGAAGAAAAACTAAAAGAAGATGCAACTGAATTAAAAAGAACGGTAGAGGAACAGGTAAAACTGAGAGATCAGTATTTTAATCAGGTGCAGGCTGTATATAGCGAGGAGCTGAAATCTTACCTCGAAGCAGGAAGTGTCAATGACACCCTGCTCCTGCCGCTTCTTGCAGAAGAAATCAAGGAGATGGCAAGTGGTCTTGATGAACTGACAGAAGAAGGAAAGAAGAAGAAGGAACAGAGAGATCATCTTCAGCAAAAGATCTATGAAGCTGAAATGGTGCTCAAACAGTTGAAGACGAAAGAAGAGTTAAAGAAAAGGAAAGAAGAGCTGGAAGGGCTAAGAGACCAATATACTGCAAAAGAGAATGCCATTGTACTTGCTCATAAAGCAGCCCTGCTCAATCAGCAGGAGCAACTCTGTCATGAATTGAAGAAAGATCTGAATGCAGCAAATGCCGACCTTCATGAGCTTCAGAAAAATATTGGCACTCTTGAAACCTTCCTAAAAGAAAAGCAAGTTAAATGGGAATCTGAAAAGAACCGCGAGGAAGAAAGAAAACAGGCTGCCGAACAGGTTAATCACCTGCAAAGTATGAAAGAGGACATTCATTCTTATGCAAAAGTGGAAAAGCAGGTCCGCTCTCTTGAAAAAAATCTTGAAAACCTCCGGCTTCAAAAAAAACAGAAAGATGAAGCCTATCAAAAAGCTGATCTGCAAATAAAAATACTGGCTGAAGAAAAGCAGGACATTGAAAAGAGTAAGCTTGCACAGATTGAGAATGAACGAAACCTGGAGAAACTGACAGACGAAATAGAACGGCTTCATAAATATGAAGAGCTGCATAAAGAGCATCAATTATTATTGGATGCATGCAGCAATAAGAAAAATTATTTTGAACAGACTTCATACAGGCTGAATGATGCCAAACTGCTTGTGGAGGAACTGGAGGGCAAGTGGCTTCACGGACAGGCATCAATCTTAGCAGACAGGCTCCAAAACGGGGAAGCATGCCCAGTCTGCGGCTCAGACCACCATCCAAATCCGGCTGTATCGCCACATGATATTCCGGATGAAAAAGACCTGAAGGAAGCAAAGAAACAGGCAGCCCAAATTGAAGCTGAGAAAGCAAAAGCTGAGTCGGCATTTTATGAAGCCCAGTCCCGCATGAATTCCAGCGAGAGTGGATTGGCTGAAATAAAAGCCCAAATACAAAAACAGCGTACTGATTTTAAACAGGAAAGTTTGCTTGTGCTGAAAAATACACTTGCCGATCAAAAAAAGGATCTTCTTACACGTCATGCTGAACTGAAGAAGAAATCTTCAAGGCTGGAAAACTGTACTGCTGAGTTAGAAAAAACACAGCAGATGAAAGAAGCTCTGGCTGCAGAAATAGACCGGCTGCAAGACCAAATTAGTGACGCAGCCATTATGCATGCGGAAAAGAAAAGCAACTTGGTGAGGATGACGGATGCAATTCCTGAAAACCTGAGGTCTATTGAAGCTTATGAGTCAAATTTGAATAATGCGGCTGAAAAAATTGAAACTATGCAAAGACAGCTGGAAACAGCCCAGCAGAATTATCAAGATGCAAAGTCGGCCCATATCGCAGAACAGGCAAAGCACGAGACACTCCAAAAGCAGGCTGTTAAAATCGAGCAAAAGCTTGCAGACGAAAGGCAGAATTTTGTGCAGCGCATGAAGGACCAGGGCTTTGAAGTCTACGGAGAATACCGTGATGCCAAAAAATCAGAAGATCAAATCAGGCATCTTGAAGGTGAAGTAAGGAAATATCGGGAAGAAGTCCGTTCTGTACAGGATCGATACGATGAGCTGATGCAGGTTTTAGAGGGGATTGAAAAACCTGATCTGGAAAGCTTGCAGGTATCATTACAAGAAACAGATGATCAATTGAAACTGATGCAGGATCAATATACAAATCTGTTTATGAAGAAGAAGCAAAACGAAGATACAATGCAAAAAATTACAGAAATAAATGAAAATATGAAAGCCCTTGAGGAAAGGTACAAAGTAATCGGGCACTTGTATGAAATTTCAAAAGGGCAGAACACTTATCGAATTACTTTTGAACGATTTGTCCTGGCGGCCTTTTTAGATGATATACTGAGGGAAGCCAACGGACGTTTATCAAAGATGACCAGCGGAAGATATATGCTGCTTCGAAAAACAGACCGGTCAAAGGGTAACGCACAAAGCGGCCTGGAATTGCTTGTGTTCGATCAATACACTGGACAGGAGAGGCATGTGAAAACTTTATCTGGCGGAGAAAGCTTTAAAGCCGCGCTCGCACTTGCTCTTGGCCTGGCAGACGTGGTGCAGCAATACGCAGGAGGAGTATCCCTTGAGACAATGTTCATTGATGAAGGATTTGG
>NZ_CAXQGS010000101.1:0-28494 GCF_964223445.1 Cytobacillus sp. | reverse complement strand
GTTTAATACTAGGTTTTTCGTAGAATTCGCGCTTTCTTGCTTCCTGCAAAGTACCAGTTTTTGATACTGAACGTTTGAAGCGACGAAGAGCATCTTCAAGCGATTCGTTTTTACGAACGACGGTTTTAGACATTCTCTTTCCCTCCCTCCGAGCACAACACACTTACATCAACAACATGGTTTATTCCATGTACCTTGCAATTATAATATAACAGCTTATCGAGGTCAACAGTAATTAGCCTGCTATAGGATTAGTTTTTATTTGGTTGTGATTGTTTTATACCCCGTTCATGACAAGCTAAACAATTTATCGCACTTAAGCATGTCCCAGCATGCTGTCCCATAGTATTAAATATAGGGGGTGTATGCTTGGTCCAGCTGTTATTATTTTTTCTGCTAATCGGGTTATTTATTTATGGTATGACACTTTTAAGATCAGGTCTATTTAATTTATCTGCCGATTCATTAAAAAAATGGCTGGCAGTGATGACAAATTCCCCCTGGAAAGGCCTTGTTATTGGGACAATGGTTACAGCTGTCCTGCAGAGCAGTTCAGCGGTAATGATTATTACAATTGGAATGGTTTCTGCACGGATGCTTACTTTCCCCCAGACAATCGGCATCATTTTAGGCACCAACATCGGGACAACATTTACGACAGAATTAATCACTTTTAATATAGAATCTTATATTATTCCGCTTGCTGCTGCCGGAAGCATCCTGGCTGTATTGAAGAAAAACAGCATGCGAAGCACCGGTCTTGCATTGTTGGGTTTATCTGCAGTTTTCGCAGCAATGCGCGGATTTGAATATCTGGCCGGTTCAGTTAAAGATAATGATATGGTCAATCACTGGCTGCTTACTTTGGATGGGAATTACATGTTCGCAGTAGCTGCTGGAATTGTCCTTACTGCGATTATCCAATCAAGCACCGCAACAACTGGCATTATCATGGGATTTTTAACTGCAGGAGCAATGGATCTGGATACCGGCATTGCCATAATGCTTGGATCAAATATTGGAACATGCGTAGACGCTTATTTAGCATCCATCGGTTCCGGAAAAGAAGCAAAGCTGACTGCCTTTGCCCATATCTGGCTGAACTGCCTGGGTGTCGCAGCCTTCTATCCCTTTATTCATGCTCTTGCTGTTTTTGGGCAAAATGCAGCCAGTTCCCCGGATGTGCAGCTTGCACATATCAGTGTTTTATTTAATGTACTATCCTCACTGCTTGTTCTTCCAGTTGCAAATCAGTTTGGAAGGTTTGTCATTAGGTTTCATGACCGATAAAACAATAAAAAATGCCGAAAAATCCCGGCATTTTCTTACAGCAAGTATAATAATTTGAATTTCGATAACTAATCCAGCTCCAGATGCCGATAAACGGGCGCCTTCCGCTTTTCTTAGTAATCCGAATCGCTTGTTAAGCCGTTGACAATAGCAGCGCCAGAGCTTGCTCCAATTCTCGTTGCACCTGCATCAATCATTTTCTGTGCATCTTCAGCGCTTCTTACTCCGCCTGAAGCTTTAACACCGATTTCCGGGCCGACAGTTTTTCTCATCAAAGCGATGTCTTCAGCAGTTGCTCCGCCTGTTGAAAATCCTGTAGATGTTTTAACAAAGTCAGCACCTGCTTTTACAGAAAGTTCACATGCTCTAACTTTTTCTTCTTCAGTAAGAAGGCAAGATTCGATAATAACCTTTGTTAATGCTTTTCCTTTGGCAGCTTCAACAACCGCACGGATGTCTCTTTCAACAAGCTCATTGTCTCCGCCTTTTAAAGCGCCAATGTTAATTACCATATCTACTTCTGTTGCCCCGTTTTCAATGGCATTCTTTGTTTCAAATGCTTTTGTTTCAGGTGTGGAAGCTCCCAGAGGGAAGCCGATTACTGTGCAGACTTTCACTTCAGTGCCGTTTAGCAATTCGCTTGAAAGTTTGACCCATGTCGGGTTTACACATACTGACGCAAAATTGTATTCTTTAGCCTCGGCACAAATTTTTTCTATTTGTTCTTTTGTTGCATCGGCTTTTAGTAATGTATGGTCGATCATTTTTGCTACATTATTTGTCATTTTAACTACTCCTTTTCAAAAACAGTTGTACGTACCTCTTACATAATATCACTTAGATAATAAAATATCGAGCAATAATTAAGTTTTTTGTAATCGTTTTCGAAAGTAGTTTTTCCCAAAAGATATTAATAAATTTATCAAGATGTTTTGCTTATGAATTCAGCTCGTTGATTTCCGCTGCGGGCACTTGCTTTCCGCGGGGAGGAACGGGAGCCTCCTCGGCTTCGCCTGCGGGGTCTCCCACTTCCCTCTCCTCCCGCAGGAGTCAAGTACCCTCCACTCCAATCAACTCAGTAAATAAACAAAGTTATTAAAAAGAAATAAACTTAAATAAAAGCTAATAAAAAAGGAATTACCATTAGGTAATTCCTTTAAACTGCGGCCTCTTCTGTTTCATTCAATTCATCAAGGACTCTTACAAATTGACCTTCATTGTAAGGGTAGCCAGCTTTTGTAATTTTAACTTTTACAATCTGGCCGACCATTTCTTCGGCAGCCGGGAAGACAACTTTCAAGTAATTATCCGTGTAGCCGACAAATAAACTGCTGTTACTGCTTTCCTTAAAGCTTTCCTCTGGAATTACTTCAAGAACTTCGCCTTCATACTGAGATGCGTATTCTTTTGCAAGCTGATCTGATAAGGCAATCAGGCGATGGACACGCTCGTTTTTAACCTCTTCATCAATCTGGTCGTCCATTCTCGCTGCAGGTGTTCCTGTACGCTTTGAATAAGGGAATACATGAAGCTCGGAAAATTTATGTTCTTTAATAAAGTTGTAGGTTTCCATAAATTCTTCTTCTGTTTCTCCCGGGAAGCCAACGATAACATCTGATGTAACAGCCAGACCTGGGAGAGCTTCCTTCAAGCGTTCAAGACGCTCAGCAAAAAACTCCATAGTATACTTGCGGCGCATTCTCTTAAGGACAGTGTTTGAGCCTGACTGAAGAGGAATGTGCAAGTGCCTTACAACAACCTTGGACTGATCCATAACTTCAATAACTTCATCGGTAATCTGGCTGGCTTCAATTGAAGAAATTCTTAAACGCTTAAGACCTTTTACCTGAGCTTCCAGATCCCTAAGAAGCATAGCCAGATTATAATCTTTCATGTCCTCGCCATAACCGCCTGTATGGATTCCAGTCAGAACGATTTCTTTATAGCCGGCATCAACCAGCTGCTGGGCCTGGCGGATTACTTCTTTCGGATCCCTGGATCTCATTAAACCGCGCGCCCAGGGAATAATGCAAAATGTACAGAAGTTATTGCAGCCTTCCTGAATTTTAAGGGAAGCTCGTGTCCGATCTGTAAATGCCGGAACATCCAGCTCTTCGTAGACACGATTCTTCATGATGTTACCAACACCATTGATCGGCTGCCGTTCTTGTTTATACTGCTCGATATACTCAAGCATCTTTACTCGATCCTGGGTGCCAACAACGATATCCACTCCAGGAATAGCCATAATTTCAGCCGGTGAGGTTTGTGCATAACAGCCCGTTACACAGATAACCGCATCAGGGTTTTTCCTGATTGCCCTTCTGATTACCTGGCGGCTTTTCTTATCACCAGTATTTGTAACGGTACATGTGTTAATCACATATACATCTGAAACGGATTCAAAGTCTGTCCGTTCATAGCCAGCTTCTTTGAACAGCTGCCAAATGGCCTCTGTTTCGTAATGATTGACTTTGCAGCCAAGTGTATGAAATGCAACTTCAGGCATCTAATTTCACCCCATTAATTCAAAATGATAGGAAACAGCTGACAGCAAATAGAGAGGTGCTGTCTCTGTTCTTAAAATACGCGGCCCCAACCCGCAGGCAAGAAAGCCTGCTTCCTGCAGCAATGAAACTTCATTGTCAGAAAGCCCGCCTTCAGGCCCGAATACAACTATAAGTGATTGTCCTTTATTCATAGAAGAAAGTGTTTTATAGAGCACAGAGTCCTCTCCCTGCTTCGCTTCTTCCTCAAAGGCAATCAATTTATATGAATACTCTCCAGATAATTTCAGCAATGACTTCAAATCGAGAGGTGCAAACACTTCAGGCACCATGGTCCTGTGTGATTGTTCAGCAGCTTCTTTAGCAATCTTCTGCCATCTCTCTGCTTTTTTCACAGATTTCTTAGCATCCCATTTTACTACTGAACGGGCTGAAGTAAAAGGGATAAAACGATGTGCTCCCAGCTCAGTGCCTTTTTGAATGATCCACTCCAGCTTATCCCCTTTAGGCAGTCCGCTCACAATAGTAATATCTGCAGGCAGCTCAGAAGCCCCTTCAATCCATTGTACAACTTCTGCAGCCACATGTTCATCGGTAATTTCTGCAATTGAGCAAAGTGCGCTATTTTGGGATAGATCGACACAGATAATATTGTCGCCTTCTTTCATGCGCATTACTTTCACAATATGATGGCGGTCTTCCCCTTTAATTTGAAAGACATTTTCATTTACTGCATTCTCTGTGAAATATCGCTGCACAACCTGCACCCTCTTTCTTGCCTGTCCAAAATTCTTTCAACTGTAAAAGGGGGGTAAGTTGATTACCCCCTTTTTCACATTATTGCTTTCTCTTTGCTACAATAGCAACCCAATCTTCCATTTGAATGGTCTCTTCAACTTCAAATCCTGCAGAGGAAATAGCATCTCTTACTTCCTGTTTCTTCTGCAGGATAATGCCTGAAGCGATAAAGTATCCGCCTTCCTTTACGACTGATGCCACATCGTCAGTAAATCGGAGAATCACTTCTGCAAGGATGTTGGCAACGACCACATCAGCTCCCTCGCTGACACCATCGAGCAGATTACCTTGTGATACTTCCACAATATCCTGCACTTTATTCAGCTTAATATTTAATTTAGCTGAATTTACTGCCACTTCATCAAGATCAAGTGCTTTCACCTTCTCAGCACCCAGCATAGCTGCAGCAATGCTTAACACACCCGATCCTGTTCCTACATCTACAACTTTATCACTCTGTTTTACTGTTCTTTCAAGTGCTTGTATACACATCACCGTAGTGGGGTGTGTACCCGTTCCAAAAGCCATGCCAGGGTCAAGCTCAATAATAAGCTCATCACTGCTGACAGGTGTGTAATCCTCCCAGGTTGGGACAATGGTAAAGCGTTCTGAAATTTTTACAGGGTTATAATATTTTTTCCAGGCAGTAGCCCATTCTTCTTCATTTACTTCGCTAATGCTGACTTTATTTGCCCCGATGTCAATGTTAAATAAAATAAGATTATTGATTGCTTCTTTTATTTCATCAACTGTTTCACCTAGAAAACTGTTTACTGGCAAGTACGCTTTTACAATTACGCCTTCTTCAGGATAGTCCTGCGGATTGAGCTGGTAGATTTCACCGAATTGATCCTTTCTTTCTTTTACAAGTTCTAAAGGATCCTCTATAACAACTCCGCTTGCTCCGGCTTCATGCAAAATATTCGAAATCGGTTCAACAGCTTCATTTGCAGTATGAATACTGATTTCTGACCATTTCACTACTACCAACTCCCATTCCTTTATTCACCTTTAAAGGCTCGTTTTACTTTAGAAAAAAAGCTTTCTTCCTGTTCTCCCTGGGGAACTGTTCCGCTGACTTCAGCAAATTCGCTTAAAAGCTGTTTTTGTTTTTCTGTCAGCTTTGTAGGAGTAATAATGCGTACAATAATATGCTGATCCCCTGTTCCGTATCCTCTTACATTTGGTACACCTTTTCCTTTGAGGCGGAATTTGGTTCCTGTTTGTGTGCCTGATGGAACTTTAAGTTTTACTTTTCCATGGAGTGTCGGAACTTCAATTTCATCGCCAAGGGCTGCCTGCACAAATGTTATAGGCATCTCGCAATAAACGTCATCTCCATCACGCTCAAAGAATTCATGTGAACGAACATGGAAAACAACATAAAGGTCTCCAGGAGGGCCTCCATTAACACCGGGTTCCCCTTGGCCCGCCACGCGGAGCTGCTGGCCATCATCAATGCCCGCAGGAATTTTCACGTGTATCTTCCTGCGTTTTTGCACTTTACCGGTTCCACGGCAAGTAGTACACTTCTCTTTGATTTCCTTGCCGGTCCCATTACAGTAGTGGCAAACTCTTCTATTTACTATCTTGCCAAATGGCGTATTTTGTTCAACATTCAGCTGACCCGACCCGTGGCAGTGACGGCATGTTTCCGGCTTAGTCCCTGGCTTCGCGCCTGAACCGCTGCAGGTATCACATGTCTCTTCACGAGGGATTTCAATATCGGTCTCTTTGCCAAATACTGCTTCCTCAAAGGATAAGGACATGGTGTACTGCAAGTCTGCACCCTGCCTTGGAGCATTAGGGTCACGGCGGCGGGAGCCTCCTCCGAAGAAGGTGCTGAAAATATCTTCAAATCCTCCAAAACCATCAAAACCGGCTCCGCCAAAGCCCTGATTAGGGTCCGTATGGCCGAATTGATCATAGTGGGCCTTTTTCTGATCGTCGCTGAGGACTTCATATGCTTCTTTAACTTCCTTGAACTTCTCGTCTGCATCAGGCTCTTTATTAATATCAGGATGATATTTTTTTGAAAGCTTTCGATAAGCCTTCTTAATTTCATCCTTGGACGCACCTTTGCTGATTCCAAGAACTTCATAGTAATCCCTTTTACTCATGATTACCACTCCCCGATTCATTTCACATAAAGATTATTGTATCAAAAATAAAAGCCAAAGCCAAGAAAGACCTGACTTTGACTTTAAAGATTCAGAGGTTATTTATCGTCTTTAACTTCTTGAAACTCAGCGTCTACGACATTATCGTCGTCATTTTTGCTTTCAGCGCCTTCTGCACCTTGTGCAGCCTGAGCAGCTTGTGCCTGCTCATAAAGCTTCATTGTTAAGGCCTGGACAACCTCCTGTAAAGCATCTTTCTTCGCACGGATCTCATCCAGATCGTTCTTTTCAATTGCAGCCTTCAGGGCATCTTTAGCTTCATTTGCTTTGTTCACTTCAGCTTCATCCACTTTGCCTTCAAGATCTTTTAGAGTCTTTTCAGTAGTGAATACAAGCTGGTCCGCTTCATTGCGGAGTTCAACTTCTTCTTTGCGCTGCTTATCTGCTTCTGCATTTTCTTCAGCTTCTCTTACCATTTTTTCGATTTCTTCATCAGATAATCCTGTTGATGATCTAATCGTAATGGCCTGCTCTTTATTTGTGCCCAAGTCTTTAGCGCGCACGTTTACGATACCATTTTTGTCGATATCGAATGATACTTCGATTTGAGGCACTCCACGAGGAGCAGGAGGAATATCGCCAAGCTGGAAGCGCCCCAGTGTTTTATTATCTGCAGCCATCGGGCGTTCCCCTTGAAGCACATGGATATCAACAGCTGACTGGTTATCAGCAGCAGTTGAGAACACTTGGGATTTTGATGTTGGGATGGTTGTATTGCGTTCAATCAGCTTAGTGAACACTCCGCCCATTGTTTCAATTCCAAGAGACAAAGGAGTTACGTCCAGCAGGACAACATCTTTAACGTCACCTGTGATTACACCGCCCTGAATGGCTGCACCCATTGCAACAACTTCATCAGGGTTAACTCCTCTATGCGGTTCTTTTCCTGTTTCTTTCTTGATTGCTTCCTGTACGGCAGGAATACGAGTTGAACCGCCGACAAGGATAACTTTATCAAGTTCTGAAGGAGATAATCCAGCATCCTTTAACGCCTGGCGTGTAGGTCCCATTGTGCGTTCTACAAGATCTGCAGACAGCTCTTCAAATTTAGCTCTTGAAAGTGTAACTTCAAGGTGTAAAGGTCCTGCTTCCCCAGCCGTGATAAACGGAAGCGAGATTTGCGTTGAAGTTACGCCTGAAAGATCTTTTTTCGCTTTTTCAGCTGCATCTTTTAAACGCTGAAGAGCCATTTTATCTTTGGCAAGATCAATGCCATTCTCTTTTTTGAATTGATCAACCAGGTAGTCAATAATTACTTGGTCAAAATCATCTCCGCCAAGACGGTTATCCCCCGCAGTGGATTTTACTTCAAATACTCCATCGCCAAGTTCAAGGATAGACACATCAAAAGTACCGCCGCCAAGGTCATAAACAAGAATTGTCTGGTCTTCATCCATTTTATCAAGACCATACGCCAAAGCTGCAGCAGTAGGTTCGTTGATGATTCGTTCAACTTCCAGACCGGCAATTCTGCCCGCATCCTTTGTAGCCTGACGCTCGGCATCATTAAAATATGCCGGAACTGTGATTACCGCTTTAGTAACTTTTTCTCCAAGATAGTCTTCTGCATAAGATTTCAAATATTGAAGAATAATAGCAGAAACCTCTTGAGGCGCGTATTCTTTTCCTTCAATTTCAGTTTTATGATCCGTACCCATGTGGCGTTTAATGGAAATGATGGTGTTCGGGTTTGTAATAGACTGGCGCTTTGCCACCTCACCGACCTGGCGCTCGCCATTTTTAAACGCAACAACTGAAGGTGTTGTACGGTTGCCTTCCGGATTTGGAATTACTTTTGGTTCGCCGCCTTCAAGGACAGCGACACATGAGTTTGTTGTACCTAAATCAATTCCGATAATTTTGCTCATGTTCTTTACCTCCCCAAATATGTAATTATTGATTTACTTTAACCATTGATGGACGAATGACTCTGTCCTTTAACTTGTAGCCTTTTTGGAACTCTTCAACCACGATATTGGAATCAAAATTCCCATCTTCCACCTGCATCACAGCCTGGTGTAAATGAGGATCAAATTCTTTCCCAACTGCTTCAATCTGCTCTGCACCTTCTTTTTTTATAGCCTCCAGCAAACTTCGGTAAACCATTTCCATACCTTGAAGGATAGATTTAGCCTGTTCATTTTCAGCTTCCATCTGAAGTGCTCTCTCAAAATTGTCAATTGCAGGCAGCAAATCGGAGATTAAGCTCTGTGCTCTATATTTTTCAGACGCTTCAAGGTCAAGCCTCGCACGGCGCCGGGAATTTTCAAAATCAGCCTGAAGGCGGTAGATGCGATTTTCTTCCTCTTCCAGCTTCCCTTCCAATTCAGCAATTTTCGCTTTCGCTGCAGTAAGCTCTGCATCAGTGCTTCCCTCATCAGTACCAGCTTCTGCTTCTGCAAATACCTCTTCAATAGGTGCCTCATTTTCAGTTCCTTCAGGTTCGTTTGTTTGTTCATTTAATTCTTGGTTTAGTGTATCTTTCTCTTCTGCCAACATGTTCACCTCCCTTAAAGAATGGATGGTTCTTCGAAATAATAACCATAAGGAAAGGAGTGGAAAGGTATTTCCACCCTTAATCAATATTTCCACCATCACCTGTTTTGATACAGTTTAGATAAAACAGCTGATAGGTCTGCACTGATATAGTTTAATAAGCTAATGACTCTCGAATATTCCATTCTGGTCGGCCCAAGAATGGCGATAGTACCGAGCTGTTCGGTCCCGATTGAATAGCTTGCTGTTATCAGGCTGCAGTTTTCCATTGCTGAATTATTATTTTCCCGGCCGATTTTTATATTGATTCCTGACTTATTTTTACGAATTAAATCATATATGCCTTCTTCCTGCTCGATCATATTCATAAGGTTTTTAACCTTTTCAATATCATGAAACTCTGGCTGGCTGAGCATATTTGTTTTACCGCCGAAGAAAAGCTTATCATAGGCCGGTATCTTGATTGTATCGGCAATTGAATTCAACATTAGATCATAATTATTGATATGGTGCCTTAAAAGAACGGCAACCTCTTTATATAACTTATTGTTCAGACTTTCCAATGGTGCACCGGCAAGCCGGTCATTAAGAATATTGACTACCTTCTCCAAATCCCCAGCATCAATACTTTCAGGCAAGTGGAACATCCTGTTCTCGACATGGCCTGTATCTGTGACAATAATTGCTATCGCTGTTTCTTTATTCAAGGGAACAATCTGAATTTTCTTCAGCTTGTTATCCCTTACTGCAGGCCCGAGGACAATGGATGTATAATTTGTCAGCTCAGAAAGAATTTTTGCCGATTTTTGAACGATTTTCTCCAGCTCATAGAGTCTCTCCGCAAAGATTGATTGTACTTTGTGGATATCATGCTGATTTAATTTTTGCGGGGATAAAAGGTGATCCACGTAGTAGCGGTACCCCTTTTCAGATGGAATCCTCCCCGATGAGGTGTGTGTTTTTTCAATAAACCCAAGTTCCTCTAAATCAGCCATCTCATTTCTGATCGTTGCGGAACTAAAAGAAATTTCATCTTTTTTCGACAAGGTTCTCGATCCGACAGGCTGTGCAGTTTGAATAAAATCATCAACAATTACTTGAAAAATTAATAATTGACGATCTGTTAACACAGGTATCACCTCTGTTAGCACTCTTTGTTCCTGAGTGCTAATTCTACTAATAAATTATCAAATCAAACGTGCAGTGTCAATAATTTGGCTTTCTTTTTTCCCGACGCTATACCCATGCCTGATTACCCTATAAACGATTGGAATACTTCATTTCCAAGAAAACGTCCTTGTTTTGTCAATTTAATATGCTCTTCCCCTGCAATAATTAATTCTTTTTCAGTATGCTGTTTAATTTGGACTTCAAACAGATCAAGGGGATCTTTGCCAAATTTCTCTTTAAAGCGACTTATTGAGACACCTTCCGTTTTTCTCAGTCCAAGAAACATTTCCTCTTCCATCTGTTCACTCAAGGTCACTTTGTGCTCTTCCAGGATAGGAAGCTGTTCGTTTTCAATAGGCTCCATATATTTTTTCAAGGGTCCGTGATTGGAACGGCGAAGCCCTTTTACATAGCCATGTGCACCGGCTCCAAAGCCAAAGTACCATTCATTATCCCAATAAGTGATGTTATGCCGGCTCTCAAAGCCTGGTTTTGCAAAATTGCTGATTTCATATTGAGCAAAGCCGTGTTTCTCCATTTGTTCCATTAATAATTCATACATCTCAGCTTCCACATCTTCTCCAGGAGTAGGCAGCTTCCCTTTCCTCATCAGATTATAGAATACCGTTTTGGGTTCAATGATCAGCGAATAGCCCGAATAATGGACAATATCCAGGGTGAATGATGTTTCGAGTGTATCTTGAAAATCCTGAAGTGTCTGACCCGGAAGACTGTAGATAAGATCGATGCTGATGTTATCAAAACCGACTTTTTTTGCAGCTTCAATTGATTGAAAAACGTCTTTTGCTCTGTGCGACCTTCCTATTCTTTTTAAGAGTTCATCGTTGAAGGTCTGAACGCCAAAGCTAAGCCGGTTGACTCCAGCATCATGCAATATTTGAAGTTTTTCTATAGAGAGATCTCCAGGGTTAGCTTCGAAGCTAAATTCTGTGAAAGAGTCATAGGGAAGCTGCCGTTTGATTGTGCCGCAAAGCTGTTCAAGCTGTTTCTCGTTAAGCGCAGTTGGCGTACCGCCCCCGACAAAGATGGAGTCTAGACGGGATGCAGGTGTTTCTTTCAAAGCAAGATTCATCTCTTTATCAAGAGAGTCCAGATATTCTCCTACTGGCTGGTTCTTCAAGAATACTTTATTAAAATCACAGTAATGACAAATATGTTCACAAAATGGGATGTGTATATAAGCTGCTTTAATCATTTATTTCACTACTTTCATCATTCAATCAACGTTCATAAACAGCGGATTCCTAAATAAAAAGAGGCTAGTGCTGTTATTATTATGACAGCATATCTAACCTCTTAAAACAAAGCAAATATTTTACTTTTTAGGGCTGTTATCGTCCATCTTCAAAACTGCCATGAAGGCTTCCTGCGGAACTTCAACAGAACCAACCTGTTTCATCCGCTTTTTACCTTCTTTCTGCTTCTCCAATAATTTGCGCTTACGGGAGATGTCTCCGCCGTAACATTTCGCCAATACATTTTTGCGAATGGCTTTAATGGTTGAGCGGGCTACAATTTTCTGGCCAATCGCCGCTTGAATAGGAACCTCAAACTGCTGACGGGGAATTAGGTCTTTTAACTTCTCAACGATTACTTTTCCTCTTTCATAAGCAAAATCCTTATGAACGATAAAGCTCAATGCGTCTACCTTTTCTGCATTTAACAGAATATCCATTTTAACAAGTTTTGATGGCTTGTACCCTATTAATTCATAATCAAAAGAAGCATATCCTTTTGTATTGGATTTCAGCTGATCAAAGAAATCATAAACAATTTCCGATAAAGGAATTTCATATATAATGTTTACTCTGGTTTCATCCATGTATTGCATATCAATAAAGATGCCGCGTTTTTGCTGGCAAAGTTCCATGATGGCTCCCACATAATCATTCGGCGCCATCATTGTAGCTTTTACATAAGGTTCTTCGACACGGTCAATCTTTTGCGGATCAGGCATATTTGATGGATTATCCACTTTAACCTCTGTGCCATCAGTCAGTATGACATCATAAATAACACTTGGTGCTGTTGTAATCAAATCAATTTTGAATTCGCGCTCAATGCGCTCCTGGATGATTTCCATGTGAAGCAATCCAAGGAAACCGCAGCGGAATCCAAAGCCAAGCGCTTGCGATGTTTCAGGCTCAAACTGCAGGGCAGAATCATTCAGTTCCAGCTTTTCTAGCGCTTCACGCAAATCATTGAACTTGGCGCTGTCTATTGGATAAAGTCCGCAATAAACCATCGGATTCATCTTTCTGTACCCAGGAAGAGCTTCGGCTGCACCATTTTTCGCACTCGTGATGGTATCACCTACACGTGTATCGCCAACATTTTTGATAGCAGCAGTCAAAAAGCCGACGTCTCCAACTGACAATTCAGCCAATGGAGTGGATTTAGGAGTAAACACTCCAACCTCAGTAACTTCAAACTCTTTACCAGTTGCCATCATTTTAATTTTATCCCCTACTTTAACCGTACCTTCCACCACACGGATGTAGGCTACTACACCGCGGTAGGCATCATAAAGGGAGTCAAATATAAGCGCCTTTAAAGGGGCTTCAGGATCACCTACTGGAGCGGGCACTTTTTCAACGACCTGTTCAAGGATTTCTTCAATGCCGATCCCTGCTTTTGCTGAAGCAAGTACCGCTTCAGAAGCATCCAGGCCGATGACTTCTTCGATCTCATTGCGCACCCGTTCCGGATCCGCACTTGGAAGGTCAATTTTATTGATGATCGGAAGAATCTCAAGATCATTATCCAAAGCCAGATAAACATTTGCAAGAGTCTGTGCTTCAATACCCTGAGCCGCATCTACAACCAGGATTGCGCCTTCACAGGCTGCCAGACTTCGGGATACTTCATATGTAAAATCGACGTGTCCCGGGGTATCTATTAAATGAAAAGTGTATATCTCTCCATCTTTAGCTTTATATTTTAGCTGAACGGAATTAAGCTTGATCGTGATGCCGCGCTCTCTTTCGAGGTCCATTGAATCAAGGAGCTGATCCTTCATTTCGCGCGATGTCAGCGCATTGGTTTTTTCAAGGATTCTGTCCGCCAAAGTCGACTTGCCATGGTCTATGTGGGCGATAATGGAAAAATTCCTAATTTTCTCTTGCCTTTTAAGTCTTTCTTCTCTGTTCATTATTTATAATTCAACTCCTACTATAAGAAAAGCGCAAGCGCCTTAATACAGGCGCCTGGAGCCAGGTGTGGTCAATTTAAAATAGTCCTTTTAGTTTATACACTATTTTTGATTATATCAGTACGTATGTGAAGATTCAATGCTAAGCTTTACGTCTCTAACTGTTCAAAAAAAAATAAGACTGCTTCATGAGCAGCCTATTTTCCGGCTATTAAGTCTGTGATCAATGCGACCGTTTTTTCTGTCAGCTCTGATAAGCCTTCGGAGATGCTTTTTCCCACAGATGAAAAGAAATTATATGCCTTCATTTCTTCAAGCTTTTCTTTTTTCTGCTGAAGATCATGGCTGGACACATCATTACCCAGGACAGAAGCCTGCACTTCACCTTCATTGGTTTCATTTAAGGTTAAGGCACTTTTGAAATCTTCGTCATGGAAACCCTTCATTCTGTGGATTCCATCATTTGCCTGCTGCATTCCAAATAATACTGAGACAAACATAAACGCTGCCAGAAAAAGAGCTTTTAGCATAAATATTTTCATTCCGCATCATCCTAATACTATTTCTTTTCTGATTCACCGTCAGCTGGTGAATTCACTTCCTCGGCCTGCCAATAATATTCACTGAACACTTCTGCGAGTGCTTCAGCCGAACGGTTTAATTCTTCAAACGTATTATCAACTCCGCCAAATTCAATGAGGATAGCATTTCCCGATAAATCCTGATTGAAGTTTCCATTTGTCCCAGCGCCTTCTTTTTTCATGATTCCCCTGCTTAACCCTTTGTACTTAACGTTCAATCTATCATGCAGCTCTTTCGCAAATTTTAAGTTCTCTTCGTAATTCGGGTTATTTCCACCAATAATGAAAGCTAGTTTGGCATAAGACTCTCCGTTTATTTCTTTCGTTGTGTCTTTTTTTCTTTTTGAATCACGGTGAATATCGATTAAGTAAGACAAATCCCGGTTTGACGTAATTGCAGCCTGGACAACTTCTCTGGATTCCTGATAGGAACGTCCATACGTTAATCCTTTTTTGCTTAAATTCCCCTGGATATCCGTTTTGTCAACAAAGGTCCCTATTCCTTTGCTTTCCATCTCTTCCTTAAGCTTATCACCAATCTTAGTAACGTTAATTTTGGAATGAAAGGCTGCATCAGGATTGGTTACACCCTTCAGATAAGGAAGATAGGATTCCGTATTATGAGAAAAATAAACATAGACTGGTTTTTTATCACCCGTAGACATCGGCGGTGTTTTGGACTGTTTCGTATCACCATCCGGCTCAAGTCCTTCGGTGTTTTGCAGGGCTGCCTCCTGTTCTGCCATCAGCACTTCGATAGGAGGAGAAGATTCCACAGGCATGTTTGTATAATCCGTTCCTTCACCAGCAACAAGGATTTTACTGTCATAAATAGAGAAAAATGGAAGCTCCCTTCCCAGAAGGCTTCTGGGATCATCCAAATTGACATTTGTGGATAGCTTAAAAACCAAATTGGCAAATCCCGGGGGAGAACTGTTTTCAGAAACCCCCTGGAGAAATGCGTGGTTTTCCCATCCGAGAAAATGGTAAAGCATTTCTCCTGTAAGGCTGTTCGCAGCAGAATTAACTGAAGAGGAGCTGATTCTGTATTCTGGCTTTAATGAAGTTAATGCTCCGCTTATTGAAAATATCATAAATAGAAAAAGCAAAAATCCGCCTATGGCTTTCAGTAAGCTTGTCCCTTGAATGGTTACTACAAGTCCGTTCGATTTAAAAGGTTTCATTGCTCCACCTCTCCTTGCTAGTCTAGTAAATGTTATGACTTTGCTAGAGAAGATAGAACAGTTATTTCCTATCTGGTATAAAAACCGGCATTATCCTGATTCACTTTTTGATGAAGTGCTGCGTTCAAACCGTTAGCAAGTAAATTGGACATATCTTCAATAAATACATCCACTTCCTTTGGAGTCACCATAAGGTTGTGGCCCAAAGGAGACAGAACTTCATAAATAAGCTTCCGCTTCTCCTCTTCAGGCAAGGTTCCAATCATGCCAAGAAAGGTTTTTCTATGATGTTCCTCCGGCAGATCATCATCTGTAAGCTTTCTTTTCTCTCCAAAAGTCATTCCTGCAGGAGCAAGAGCACGTGATGGACGGCCGCCTTCTTTCATTTCCTTCCCGAAATGCTTCAGGATGTAATCAATTGTATCGCTTGTGATGGATACGGCATCGACAACCGTTGGGATGCCAATCGCTATGACAGGTATCCCTAAAGTCTCTTTGCTGATTTCTTTTCGTTTATTCCCGACACCAGAACCAGGGTGAATCCCTGTATCCGAAATTTGAATAGTAGAATTGACTCTTTCAATTGATCGGGAAGCAAGTGCATCGATTGCAATGACAAAATCGGGCTTTGTTTTTTCAACAATGCCATAAATAATGTCACTTGTTTCAATCCCTGTCAGGCCCATTACTCCCGGAGAAATAGCACTTACTGGCCGATAGCCTTCTTCTACGCTTTCAGGCTGCAGCTGATAGAGATGTCTTGTGATAAGCAAATTTTCGCAAACTTGCGGACCAAGTGCATCGGGAGTCACATTCCAATTTCCCAGGCCGACAATTAAACAGGATGCATCTTCATTGATTCCCAGCTGTTTTATAAATTGGGAGAATTCACTTGCAAATACAGACTCCACTTTGTGCTGCAGCTCCGTATCCTGCTGGCGTATGCCCGTCACTTCAAGGGTCAGATATTTTCCCTCTTTTTTCCCCAATGCCTCTGCACCTTCTTTTGTTACTTCAACAAAAGAAATTTTTATATCATTTTCTTCTTTTTCTTTAATTATTACGCCTTTTATTTGGGAAAGATTCTCCTGCTGATGAATATTGTCTTTCTGCCTGTCAGAAATAACCATTTCCCTGGCTTCAATGGCAAGGTCCGTTCGGACTGAGTACTGGCTTAAATCTATTGATTCCTTCATAACTTATCCCTCACATTCTCAGCTTTTTAGGTTATTGGAAAATACCACACAATATACTAAAATTCGGATATATTCTATCATTGCCTTTTAAGTCCAAAAACATGCAGAATAAGAATTAACTTCCCTAATAATGGGTGTCAGTAATTTTGATTACAGAGTATTGCATTATGCCCCCGTGTTTGATAAAATATCACTTGTTCTTAATTATTGTTAATGAATGTGAATGTCGAGTTATAGAATCTCGATGCTTTTTCAGGAGGTGAATGGAATGCCAAACATTAAATCTGCTATTAAGCGTGTTAAAACTAGCGAAGCTCGCAACGCTCATAACGCTACAGTTAAATCAGCAATGCGTACAGCTGTTAAGAAAGTTGATGCTGCGGTCGTAAACAACGATGCTGCTGCTGCAACTGCATCTTTCGCTGATGCTGCTCGTAAACTAGACAAAGCAGCTGCAAAAGGTCTTATCCACAAAAATGCTGCTGCCCGTAAAAAGTCTCGTTTAATGAAAAAAATGAACTCTTTAAACGCTTAATGTTTGAAGATATCGGCTATCTTAAGGGATAGCCTTTTATTTTACATAAAAAAGCGGTCCATTTGGACCGCTTTTTTATGTAATCAGATTTAAATAATTTTGTCACAGCCCTCAAGGTGTCAGAGGCGGAAAAAAACCTATCTCTTAAGGATTTTTTCTAAGAGCCTGACTTTGCAGACGAAACAGGAACATTTCAATCAGCATGGTTTTATTCATGCCTCCAGTTTTCATTTGGTAATCTGCATCAGCAAGCAAGCTTATGATCGCTGCAAGTTCTTCGTCTGCAAAAAGCTGCGCATGTCCAGCCGCCAGTTTCACCCGGAAAGGATGAATTTTCAAATAGCCGGCAATCTGCTGCTGGCCGTAGCCTCTCCTTGCAAGCTCCTTCACCTGATAAATTAATCTGAACTGCCCAGTAATAACAGATAAAATCTTAATTGGTTCTTCATTTTGCTTTAATAAATCATAATAAATTCTCAGGGCTTCTTCTATTTTGCGGTGAACAACCTTGTCTACAAGGGAAAAAATGTTTTGCTCCAATGACCTTGATACCATTTTCTCTGCCATTTGTTCATCGATTCGCTTCGTGTCATTCGCATATAAAGCTAATTTATCGATTTCGTTTGTCAAGATAAATAGGTTGGTGCCTGCCAATGTCAATATTAGCTCAACTGCCGATTCATCAATCTGCACGCCGTTAAGTGCTGCCCGTTCCCTGATCCAGGCTTTCAATTCACCTTCATTTAGTTTCTTTGCTTCAAGGACTGCAGCCGTTTTTTTCAATTGTTTAGTTATTTTTTTCCGGTCATCCAGCTTTTCTGCAGTTGAGGAGAATACCACCACTGAATACGGGGCAGGCGCTTTAATATAGGCTTCCAGCTTAGACAGGTTATGCTCCTGCTTAGCTTTCGATTTTTCAGATGTTATAAATACTGGGTTATGTAAAAAGATCAGTCTTCTTTCCCCCATAAACGGAAATGTCTCCGCATCTTCAAGTGCTGTATCGATTGGGGTTTCCTCAAGGTCATAAGAGGATAAATTAAAATCAGCTTCATCTTCGCTTAGCACATTGTTGATTAGAAGCTGCTTCGTTTCGTTTATAAGATAGGGTTCTGTTCCATATAATAAATAAATAGGAGCAAAACTTTTCGCTTTTATCTGCTTCCAAATATCAAAAACCAATTTATTTCTCTCCGTTCGCCTTACATTGTATTCACTTTATCGCAGTCTGACGGGCAGTAAGCCCCCCTCTTCAAGACTCATAGTAAGCAAAGAGGGATAAGTGGGGGGAAACTGACCGTAAAGGCCCGATTGGTTCAGCTAACAATCAGTGGGGGATAACCCCCCACTGATTGAAGTTTCACTTTATATCCTAAAGAAGCAGCGGCAATTTGACAAGACATAAGAAATTGGCGCCCGTAAGAACGCCAATTTCCAATCTATATAGAACGCTGCCGCCTGAGGCCCGGGATACTCAGGAAGCTGCGGTGCACCTTTGTTCTATTATTTTCCCCTTGATGTGCCGGCATATTTGTGACAACTCCTGCTATTGCAGGAAAAGGGCAGGGGAACTCTAGATTTTTTTATTTGAATGACTTATACTATATAGGAAATAGGAGGGGTAGACTGTGAACGAATTTGAAAAGAACGTCCAAAGCAAACGTAATGATGCCATCGACTCTGGAGTAGGATTCATCGTATCATTCGGTTTCTTCGCAACGTTATTTGTTATTGCAACAGTCATTAAATTTTTAGGAGCTTAATGGCTACATACAGTAAGTAATAGTGTCTCAATACTTCTGACACACCGAGGCTGCCTCAGCAGTCTCTTTTTTTTGTAGCTGTAAGTGATAGGCATTGAGAGTATAGTAAGGAAGCTGAAGCATTTCTAACATATACTATGGAAGCTGAACGGAAAAGGTTCCTGAATTCCCTTTAAAAAAGTAGGTAACCGCCCCTTGCTCATCGGTTCTCAGAACATGCACATTAAAGTCTTTAAGCCTGTCCATTACATCATTATGTGGATGCCCATACCTGTTGTTTCTGCCTGCAGAAATAACGGCAATCCTCGGCTTAACAGCCGCCAGAAATGAATCTGTTGTGGAGGTTTTGCTTCCATGATGTGCAATTTTTAAAACATCAATTTTTAAATTGGAATAAGATCTTATAAGCTGACTTTCCCCCGTTTCCTCCAAATCTCCGGTAAACAGCCAGTTGAGGCCACCCACTTTGGCAAAAAGGACAATCGAGCTATCATTTTTCCCTGTATACACGTCCTCCGTCTGATCTCCAAATGGAGACAAAACTTGAAATACGGAATCCCCTTTTGACCAGTTTTCTCCAGATTTAGTGAATACAATATTGCATTTTTTTAATTTAGCCTGAACAATCAAATCCTTCTCCTCCTCTGAGATTTCCGCTCCCTGTGAAAAAACAACAGACTTTACCCTCATTTCCCTAATCACAGCTGATGCTCCTCCAATGTGATCCATATCCCCGTGAGTCAAAAAAAACTTATCTATTTTACTTATCCCTTTGCTTTTCAGAAAAGGCACTACCGTGTCCTTTCCAGTTTCATAAGGATCGCTTCTCACCCTCCAATCCTCAGTGTCAAACGTAAGCGTCCCTCCTGCATCTATCAAATAATTCCCTCTTCCATATGGAAGCTTTATCAGAATACTGTCACCCTGCCCAACATCAATAAATGTAATTTCACCGGCAGGAGTAAATACATTCGATAAGTAATGAATTAATATTGCAAGGATTGGGAGCACACCGCTTTTGATTAGAACCTTTTTATTTTTTGAACTCTCCCAGCCGGCAAAGAATGCGGGTATCAGCAGCAGATATACAATCAGCATAATCAGGGATGGCCTGCCAAGGACAAGGGTCGAGTTAGGAATGGCCGAAAGCACTTCAGCAATCCAATTTAGAAAACTGATGAGGTTTTCAAATACATTGAGCAAGAAATCAGCTTTCCCCCCTGATAATAAATCAAGAATGAAAAGAATCAACACCACCGGAAGGATTATGGAAGAATATAAAGGCACAAAAATAAGATTGGCAATTATGGAAATAATCGATACCTCATAAAAATGCCACAGAAGGATCGGAATGGCAGCCATCTGGCAAACAAAAGAAACTGTCAGGATAGCAGCGTATGATTCAGAAAATCTTCTGAGGATGATGGGAGCTGAGAGAATAAGCGATAAGGCGACAGTAAACGAAAGCTGAAACCCGGCATTATAGATGATATAAGGAGAGATAAAAAGGTAGCCAATAAACACAATAGAGATAACATCAGCTAATTGAACAGGGAATTTCAGCTTCTTTGCCAGCAAAACAAGAAGCATCATAAACACAGCCCGCAGAACAGATGGTGCTGCTCCTGTCAGGATTGCATATAACGGCAAAACCAATAATAAGATGCTGGTCATTTTTTCTCTGGTGATTCCGGCACGTATACCAGCAAGAAAGAACATCCCCGCAAGCATTCCTACATGAAGGCCGGATATCGCAAGCAAATGGATAATTCCAATTTTCTGATAAGAAGCAATGGTATCCTGCTCAATAAAATCACGATTGCCGAAAACAAGAGCAATAGCAAGTGGAGCTGTCTGTTCAGGGAAATGGTCCAGGATATAATGAATTCCCGTCTCTCTTATTTTTAAAATGGTTAATGTGGGGCTGTTTTTACGGTAACTGCAATCAGAGAGGTTTAACTGTTCCAATTCGAGGATCCAAAAGATGCTGTTGTGGTTTAGATATTCCTGATAGCTGAAGGAATTAGGATTGGTGGAGGTTGAAGGAGTCTTTAAGGTGCCTTTTACCCGGCATGTCATCCCTGTTCCCAGATGGTCTGCAAGGAACTTTTTTTCTGTTTCCGATTTAATTTTATACCTTGCTGCCAGCTTTTCTTTTTTATCGGCTAATTCAATTAAGACTGAAAGAAGGTCTCCATCTATCCTTGCAGATTCTTTCATTGTTATTTCGAAATCACGCTCATTTCCTTCAAGGCTTGTCCTGTTGTGTTCGGATGCAAATTCACTTCGCATGATGAAGGCAAGGAAAATCATTAACAGGATGGCTGCGTTTTTGAACGATAAAATATTTCTTTTTAGGAGGAAAAAAGTCAGAAGAAAAAAAACAATAGCAATAGCCGGATGAAAAAAAAATGTCAAATTTCCCAGCAGTGAGGCAGCAGCTGCATAGATCCATCTGCCTTTCATAACATCTGCTCCTTTAGTTTTGTGGAGAGGAGTAAGGCCTTATCATTTCAGGTGTTACTCCTCAATGGGTTAATTCTGAAAAAGCTTGTCCTTTGTTTCTTTATAGCTTTTTACCAAGTCACGATCTTTTCCGCTTTTTTCTAGCTCATTTATTAATTCTTCTATAAAATCACGTTTTTCTTGTTTGCTGTCATCAAAGGACACTTTTTCTGCTATTACCTGCACAGTTTTCACTCCAGCCTTCTCAAAGAGTTCAATTCCATAAGGGTGATTTTTATAGTCCTGTGCGTAATATACTGTTTTAATGCCTGCCTGTATAATCGCTTTGCAGCATTGGAGGCATGGAAAATGGGTTACATATAATTCTGCATCACTTGTAGGCACCCCGAATTTTGCACACTGTAAAATTGCATTCATTTCCGCATGAATGGTTCTGACACAATGGTTATCAATAACATAGCAGCCTTCATCAATACAATGTTCACCGCCGGCAATCGATCCATTATAGCCGCCGGCAATGATCCTCTTATCCCTTACAATAGTTGCCCCAACAGCAAGCCTTGTACAAGTGCTCCTCAAAGCAAGCAAATGACTTTGTGCCATAAAATATTGGTTCCAGGAAATCCGATCCATTTTTGCAGTCTCTCCCCTTCCGTCTTTTCCGCAGGCGTATGTGCCCAGAGTTCAAAAACATAGCTTTTTCTCTCAATAAGTGTAAGCCTCATGCTCGTTAAGGTCAATGGAATGAAATTATTTTACACTAATTTGTTCTTTGAGTTTTTCATAGGTTTTCTCTCCTATCCCTGATATTAATTTCAAGTCCGCAATATCCTTAAAGGATCCGTTTGTCTCGCGGTATTCAATTATGGCTGCGGCCTTGGACGGGCCGATTCCAGGCAATGTCTGCAATTCCGATTCATCAGCTTGGTTTAAATTTATCTTTCCGTTATCTTGCTGTCTCCTCTCCTCGAAATTTCCACCCGCTGCGGCCTCCTCGAGAACTTCTCCCTTTTCCGGAACATATATGACCATTTCATCCGTAATATTGAGGGCAAAATTGATTTTAGCTCCATCTGCTTTATCCGTCAGTCCGCCTGCTTTTTCCAGCAGGTCGATCACCCTGTCACCTTCAGCCGCTTCGTACACTCCCGGCTTTTGTACAGCACCTTTAATATCTGCCTTCATTGGCTGTGGCTTCTGTCCAGCCGGTCCATCACCTACTATTTCTAATTCTTTATCACCACCTTCAATTTCATTTAATGGAACTGGCTGTTCAATCTCATGAAATACTTTATTCTCTTGAACAGGCATGAAGAAATAATAGACGAATGCAGCCAGTGCAATGGCGGCTCCTGCTAAGTAAGTTTTATGTGTTTTTATCCATTCAGGCATTAAGGATCGATCCTTTCTTTTTGGAATAAATGTTTTTTTGATACATATCGTTATATGAGAGAGCTTGCTTTTAAAGGAGGGATGATGCAATGAAAATCGGTATTATTGGCACAGGTAACATGGGGAGGATACTGACCGAGGCTTTCCTCGATGGAGGAACTGTTTCCCCATCCTCCATGACGATTACCAATCGGACAGCGGCAAAAGCGATGGAAATAAAGGAAACTCATCAGGATATTACTGTTGTAAAGAATGCAGAAGAGGCTGCACATCGATCTTCGCTTATCTTTATTTGTGTAAAGCCTCATGATGTGTATAATGTCGTTCAGGATATTTTGCCGTTCCTGTCAAAAGATAAATGTGTAGTTTCAATCACCAGCCCTATTAGTGTAAAACAGCTTGAATCTATACTGCCTTGTTCAGCAGCCAGGGCGATTCCAAGCATAACAAATCGGGCCTTATCAGGGGTTTCGCTATTATCATTTGGTGAACAGTGCAGCGAGCAATGGAAAGGGATACTTAATAAGCTTTTTGAAAGCATCTCCACGCCTGTCTTTATCGAGGAAAACATAACCCGGGTTTCGTCGGATATTGTCAGCTGCGGACCTGCCTTTTTCAGCTATTTGACGCAGCGGTTCATCAATGCGGCAGTTGCAGAAACGGAGATTGATAAAGAGACAGCTACAAAGCTTGCAGGAGAGATGCTGATCGGACTTGGGGATTTACTGAAAAAGGGTTTTTATACATTGCCGACATTACAGGAGAAGGTATGTGTAAAAGGAGGAATTACAGGAGAGGGAATAAAAATTCTTGAAAGCGAGCTTGGTACAATATTTGAGCACTTATTCCAGGCAACACATTCCAAGTATGACGAAGACCTTGTTGAGGTAAAAAAACAGTACTCTCTCCATTAGCTATTCGATGCTAATGGAAATAATCCTTCTTATTTCTAAAAAAACAGCCGGATTGCTTCAGTCAATCCGGCTGTTTTTATATATTAGTTCCTTTTCTTTGCAATAAAAATGATTCGTTCAGCCTGACTGCCTGGAGGGCCCTCTTCAAAATCTGCTGAAATCTCAAGCAGTTCAAATCCGCATTCCCTAAGCCAGCTTTCATATTGATCAATAGGATAAGTGCGCTGGAAGTGAAGCTCGTCATAGCGGCCATACTTTCCAGTTTCTTCTTCCAGGACAAAAAATGAAAGATCATGCTCCACAGAATTAGGGTATTCACCCTGATAGCTGTGCCAGATATATGAAATTTCCTCATCATTTTCAGCAAATGTCTGGTTCATGAATATCTGCATGATTTTATAAATGGAGTGGACATCAAAAATAAAAAGACCATCACTTCTCAAATGACTGTGGACCCGCTTGAAGGTGTCTTTCACTTCTGATTCCGTCTCCAGATAATTCAAAGAATCACAAAAGATGCCTATAATATCAAATTCATTGAACCCTTCAAGCTCTGCCATGTTCTGCAGGTAAAAGGGGATTTGAACACCGTTCTGTTCTGCCTTTGTCTGTGCTACAGCCAGCATATCCTCTGATAAGTCCACACCAGTAACCTCATAACCCTGTTTACTTAGCCTTATGGAAAGCTGCCCGGTGCCGCAGGCAAGGTCCAGCAGTTTTTTTCCGGGTACATTAAATTCCGCATGCTTTTCATTGACCAATTTAATCCAGCTGTCATAAGGGACATCTTCCATCAGCCTGTCATAAAGATAAGCGAACTTTCCGTAGCTCATTGGTTAAGCATGCCTTGAACGTTCTCGACCGGTGCATCGCCCCAAAGTCTTTCCAGATTATAGTAGCTTCTTTCATCCTTATGGAAAATATGAGCAACTACATCACCCATATCAACTAAAATCCACCTTGCTTCATCAAAACCTTCCATTCTTTTTACAGCAAACCCATGCTCTTCAGATTTTTCTTTCATTTCACGAGCTATGGCCTGCACTTGTTTATCAGAGTTGCCGTGGCAAATTACAAAGTAGTCTGAAATCAGGGAAATGCCTTTCATATTAAGTACCGTTATATCTTCAGCCCGTTTATCATCCGCTGCTTTAACTGCCGTCACCAGCAATGTATTTTCATTCATTTAATCAATCCTCCTTATTCATTACAAGGTCATTATAAGTTTGGAAGGACGCTGGAAAAACCGGCTGCCCTTTTTTCATTAAAAACATGACGGTATTTTGGACAGCCTTGATTAAAGCCTTGTCCAGATTCGTCCGCGCTAAATCACGAACTTCATCAACACCCGGAAAACGCCTTCCAGGTTCAATATAATCCGCTAGATAAATGATCTTTTCAAGAAGTGCCATTCCCGGCCTGCCGGAAGTATGGTACCGTATAGCATCTAAGACCTCTTTATCATTAATTCCCACTTCTTTCTCAGTCAGAAAAGCACCGACAGGAGCATGCCAAAGTTCACTATTGTACTCCAGAAGCTCACTTGGCATTCCTTCCTTAATGATAATTTCCCTCATTTCTTCCTTAGGACGGAACTTAGCATAATCATGAAAAATGGCCGCCAGTTCCGCTTTTTTTATATCAGCACCATATTCCGCTGCGAGGCTGATGGCTGTTTCCATCACTCCTACTGTATGAAGGTAGCGATGTTCAGTCAGCTGTTCCTTTACGATTGCAAGAGCCTGTTCACGATTCATATAAATGATTCTCCTTTATATAACTCCTTATAGCATCCGGTACCAGATAGCGAATAGTTCCGCCTTCCTTTACACGGCTTCTGATCATACTGGAGGATATCCCCATTTCCGGCACGTCAGCATAAAGAATCGGATACGGAGTCTGCAAATTGTAAGATGGCCGCCTCACTCCTATAAAGGTAATCAATTCAAGAAGTTTGTCAATGTTATGCCACTTGGGCAGATACTCAACCATGTCAGCACCAATAATAAAATAAAATTGCGTTTGAGGATAGTTTTCCTTCAAAATCCTGATTGTATCGTAGGTAAATGAAGGACCTTCGCGCTCCAGCTCAATCAATTCCAATTTAAAACCGGGTTGACTCTTCAATGCCAGTTTCAGCATTTCCGTACGATCGCTGCTGCTGACATTATCAGACCTTTTTTTATGGGGAGGTTCCTGGTTCGGCATAAACCAGACTTCATCCAAACCATGGGAAGACATGACCTCATTCGCGATGATGAGATGGCCTAAATGAGGCGGATTAAAGGTCCCTCCGAGTATGCCTACTTTTTCCATTTACACTCCTCCATACATCCAGTTTTACAATTAAGAAACTTACGGCAAGTCGATTTGTTTGTTTTCTTTCGATTCTTTATATAAAACAATTATATTTCCGATGATTTGTACAACATCAGCCTTTGCGCCTTTTGACAGCTGCTGCGCCACCGTATCCCTGTCTTCTTCACAGTTTTGAAGGATTGAAACCTTTAATAATTCACGGGATTCCAGCGCTTCTCCTACTTGCTTAATCATATTTTCATTTACTCCGCCCTTTCCCACTTGGAAAATCGGGTTTAAATGATGGGCTTTTGATCGTAAAAAACGTTTTTGCTTTCCTGTTAGCATGATAAACCTCCCAGTTGATTTAAAACTTTATGTCTCATTCTTTCAATTTCAGGTTCAATGCCAGTCCACATCTCAAAAGCAAGTGCTCCCTGATATACAAACATGTCAATACCGTTCTGAATTCCCGCACCCTTTGCAGCAGCTTCCATCAGAAGCCTTGTTTCAAGCGGATTGTATATGATATCACTGACAAAGGCTTCCGGCTTTAGCTTATGTACTGAAAGCGGGCTTTGGCCAATTTCAGGATGCATCCCTATCGATGTAGTCTGAACAATAAGATCGTATGTCCCCAGGCTTTCCTCTGCGTCCATTCTGTTCAGTACCCGCGCAGGAACCTGAAAGGGGCAATCATTAATAATATGTTCGGCCCTTAGTGGAGTCCGATTGCAAATATCCAGAAGCTCAGGACCTTCTTTGGCAATTGTAAAATAAATGGCTCTCGCAGCTCCGCCTGCCCCCACTATGAGCACTTTTTTGTCTTTAATTGATTGTTTTTGATTCAGAAGGCCCTTTACATACCCGCTCCCATCCGTATTAAAGCCTATTAGCTTTCCATCATGATTGACCACTGTATTAACTGCTCCAATAGCCTCTGCGAGGGGATCCAGTTCATCTAATAGAGGGATAATAGCCTCCTTATGCGGTACTGTAACATTAAAGCCCGCAATACCCATTGCCCTGAACCCTTTAATAGCATCTGAAAGATTTTTCCTGGATATATGGAATGGATGATAATGAGCATCCAGACTGTAAGCGTTAAATAAATCATTATGCATAGCTGGGGACATTGAATGGGAAATCGGATCTCCAATCACCCCAAACAGCTTTTTCAAAATTCCTCACCCCTTTTGAAAAGCGTAAGCAGCTGCAGGTTCGCAGCCTAAATTAAAGACTTCCTTATCATAGCATGGACACCTTTAGGAACATAAGCAGCTACTTTGGCCCCGCCTTCATTTACAGTAATCCATCCAAGCCCTGAAAATACTATATCTGTTTTTGGTTCTTTTATTGTGAATTCATGTTTCACAAGCTCTGGGAAGGTTTCCATCTGTTCTTCTCTTGGAGGTGTGAGCATCTCTCCCGCATGATTCCGATACAGCTCATCCGCCTTTTCTGTTTTGGTGCGGTGAATAGTTAGTTCATTGGAGAAATGGCAAACAAATGAACGTCGTCCCCCGGCAATGTAATCAAATCTTGCCAGTCCGCCAAAGAATAGAGTCTGCTCTTCATTAAGCTGGTAAACCTTAGGCTTTATCTCCTTTTTAGGGGTTATAACCTTTAAATCCCTTTTATCTACATAATGGGCCATTTGATGATGGTTTATTATACCTGGAGTATCTACTAAGGCTTTTCCGTCAGATAAAGGTATTTCGATAATATCAAGAGTTGTGCCAGGGAAGTGGGAAGTTGTTATGACATCGCCTTCACCTGTTACTTCCTTTAATATACGATTGATGAATGTGGATTTACCTACATTCGTACACCCTACTACATACACGTCTTTTCCTTCCCGGTAATGGTCGATAGCTGCTGCTATCTCGTTAATGGAATACCCTTTCGCAGCACTTGCCAGATAGACTTCTTCCGGTTTCAATCCCAGCTGTTTGGATTCCTGCTTCATCCAGTTAATCAGCTTGTTTGTTTTCACCGACTTTGGAAGAAGGTCAACTTTGTTTCCGACAAGAAGAATTTTATTGCTGCCTACAAAACGGTGAAGCCCCGGCAGCCAGCTCCCGTTAAAATCAAAGATGTCCACAATCTTCACGATCAGTGCATCACTTTGCCCAATTTCATTCAGGATCTTAAGAAAATCATCATCAGTCAAGCTTACATCCTGAACTTCATTATAATGTTTCAGCCTAAAACAGCGCTGGCAAATAATCGTTTCCTTCTGCAGAGCTGATTGAGGTGCATATCCCAACTCCTCAGAATTTTCTGTTTGAACTTTTACTCCACAGCCTATGCAAACAAATTGCTCTTCACTCACTTTTTAATCCTCCCACTGAATCATTCCCTTTTTTCTGAACCAATTTAATATTCGTCTTTCCACCAGCCGATTAAATTTTGTAAAAAATCCGTCAGTTTGAGCAACAGGCACGACCAAAATAGTATGGAAGCCGCTTCTGTTTCCCCCCAGGACGTCAGTCAGAGATCGGAAGAGCACACGTCTGAACTCCAGTCACCTACCAGTCTCGCGGATGCCG
>NZ_CAXQGS010000100.1:0-39904 GCF_964223445.1 Cytobacillus sp. | reverse complement strand
TCCGCACCGCCGCCAGCTTTTGTAACAAGAGTAGAAAAGGAGCTTGGATGGGAGTTTATTCAGGTATATGGAATGACTGAAGCATCTCCATTAAGCACTGTATCTACGATCCGGTCTCATCTTAAAGATCTTCCCCTTACTCAGCAGTACAGGATGAAAGCAAAGGCAGGACATCAGATGATAGGCTGTGAAGTAAGGGTAATTAATGAACATGGCGAAGAAGTGGCCCATGATGGATTGGAAATTGGTGAAGTCGTTGTCCGCAGCAACGGAGTTATGAAAGGCTATTGGAAAAATGAAGAGGCAACAATGGAAGCTATTCGAGACGGCTGGCTTCATACCGGTGATATGGCAAATGTTGATGAATTTGGCAATATCGATATCGTGGACCGTAAAAAGGATATCATAATCAGCGGCGGTGAAAACATCTCATCCATCGAAATTGAAGGGGCATTATACGAGCATCCTGCCATACTGGAAGCAGCCGTTATAGCTGTACCCCATGAAAAATGGGGGGAAACGCCTCACGCGTTCGTCGTGCTTCGAAACGGCAAAACAACGAATGAGCAGGAAATTATCGATTTTACCAGGGAGAAACTTGCCCACTTTAAAGCTGTAACGGGAGTGACTTTTGTTGATGAGCTGCCGAAAACAGCATCGGGGAAAATTCAAAAAATTCATCTTCGGAATGATTACTGGGAGTCGAAAGGAAAAACAGGCCGTTTTGTTAATTAATTGAAAGCGGGACTTCAGCATTGCTGGGGTCCCTTTTTGAAAAGAAAGTTTGAGAGTTGATAGTTTGGGCAAGACGCATCCGCATTTCTTTTCTGGACAATTAGAATTCTGCTCTCTATCATTAATGTTAGATTTTCTTTCCAAAGAAGGAGGCGTTTTTATGGACAGGCAAGCCAGTCCGGTGCTGGAGAAGGATCGGATCATTTCGCTGGATATAATGAGGGGATTTGCCATCCTCGGGATCTTTTTAGTTAATATGCTTTCTTTCCATTCGCCATATCTATACATTGATCCTTTTGACTGGTGGGACAGCCCGGCAGATAAAGCCGCCTATGCCTTTATTGATATCTTTGTGCAGGCCAGCTTTTATCCATTGTTTTCCATGCTGTTCGGTTATGGTTTAGTTATTCTAAGTGAAAGGGCATTGGCTAAAGGCCTTCGATTTGGAGCAATGGCTGCAAGGAGATTTTCCCTTCTGCTGCTGATAGGCATCATTCACGCTTTACTTATATGGCATGGGGATATTCTAATTAACTATGCAATCTTCGGCTTTATCTTTTTACTGTTTGTAAAAATGTCTGGAAAAAATATGCTTTTGACTGGAATATTGCTTTACATTATTCCCAATCTGCTATTTGCCCTTTTATTATTTGCAACGGTTCGGTTTGTTCCTGCTGATGAACTATCAATCTATGACCCTCAAGCGGCAACAGCTTCTTTACAGGCCTATCAAAATGGAAGCTTTTCCGAGGTTACCGCACAGCGGATAAAGGACTGGTCCGGTGTTAATAATCTTTCTTCACTGCCTATCATGCTGGCATCTATTTTTCCATTATTTTTAATAGGGGGAGGAGCTGCCAAACTGAAATGGCTGGAGGAACCGGATAAAAACCGGGCATTCCTTACGAAAATTATGCTGGTCTCATTGGCTGCAGGGTTATTGTTCAAATTGCTGCCTTACTTGATGGAAAGCAACCTGGGACTGGATTACGTGCAGGATATATTTGGAGGTCCGCTGCTGGCAATTGCTTATGGTTTAGGGATAGCAGTGATGATAAAAAATGATCAAGGTCTTGGATTCCTGCTGCCGCTCTCATATGTTGGGAAACTTTCGCTCTCAAATTATCTTTTCCAGTCCGTTATCTCGACTTTTATTTTTTACAGTTATGGATTAGGCTTCTATGGAAAGGTCTCTGCTTTTTGGGGGACACTTCTGGTTATTTTCATTTTCGCTTTTCAGGTAATAATCAGCCGCTTCTGGGCTGCCCGCTATTACTATGGTCCTGTTGAATGGCTTTGGAGGAGCTTCACATATTTGAAAATCCCTAATTGGAAGAGAAAGGGTTAATATTTGCATTCACTTATAAATAGTCCAAAAATTTGAAAATTTATATTATACTTTAAAAGTGAATAAAAAAACGAGGTGATGGGATTGAAATTTGTTACTTTTATGGATAGCACCGGAAGTGTGGCTGGTTTATTGGACGAAACCGGCACAAAGGTTCTTCCGCTGAATGCAGCTTTAGAAAAAATGGAAGGCGAAAGCGATTTGCCAGAGACTTTGAAGGAATGTATTGCCTTAGGAGATAAATTCATTGAAAAGGTACATAGTTTAAAAGATTGGCTAAGCAGCAATCCTGACAGGGAAGAACTCTTCCGCCCGCTCGCTTCTGTTGCACTGGAAGCTCCGATTCCCCGTCCCGATAAGAATATCTTTTGTGTAGGCAAGAATTATGCCGAGCATGCAATTGAAATGGGAAGCAAAGAAGACATTCCGGAGCACATAATGGTTTTTACGAAATCGCCAACAACGGTAATAGGTCCTAATGAAACGGTATTAAATCATCATAATGTTACAGCAGAGCTGGATTATGAAGGAGAGCTTGCCGTTGTAATCGGAAAAAAAGGACGTGCTATCCCAAAAGAAGAAGCATTGAAACACATCTTTGGCTATACGATTATTAATGATGTAACAGCTAGGGATTTGCAGTCGCGCCATAAGCAATTTTTTATCGGTAAAAGCCTGGATGCCACTTGCCCGATGGGTCCATGGATCGTCCATTCATCGGCTGTTGATAACCCAAATCAGCTTGATATTCAAACAAAGGTAAACGGAGAATTGAGGCAAAGTTCAAATACTGAAAACTTTATCTTTTCAATCGAAGAAATCATCTCGGTCCTTTCAAAAGGCATGACCCTCGAACCGGGAGATATTATTGCTACTGGGACTCCTGCAGGTGTAGGCAAAGGCTTTAAGCCTCCACGCTTTCTTCAGCCGGGAGATAAAGTGGAAATTACAGTTGAAAAAATAGGAACTCTAACAAATTGTATAGAAAAATAAAAAGGTGGCCTGTGTATAAAATCACAGGCCTTTACATATCAATTTAGATTTTCAGAGTGTCAATGAGATATATCACATATTGCCTTAAATAGTTCACAAAGTTATATATATTGAGATCTTTGCAGCACCATAATTTTAGGATTTTCTATGCCAATATGATATGATGGTATCGAATTTCACAATAGGAGGCACTGGAATGATACATGCCCATATAACAACATGGTTTTTGGCACTGGTTTTATTTATTATTGCCCTTATGATGCATAAAAGCGGCAAGCAAAAAGGTTTAAAAGTCGTTCACATGATCTTGAGACTGTTCTATTTGCTGATAATTGGAACAGGAGTTTGGATTTTAAGCAGCCTTAACAGCATCGATCTTCTTTATGTATTGAAATCACTGGTAGGCATTTGGGTAATCGCAATGTTTGAAATGATTATTATCCGCACTGTCAAAGGGAAAAAAACGTCTATTTTATGGGGGCAGTTTATTGTTGCTTTAATTCTGGTTCTATATTTAGGCTTTGTTAAATTGCCATTAACATTTATGACGTAAAATAAGGATATTTATTGAAAAAGCTGCCAAAAAGGCAGCTTTTTCTAATTTTGTCATGTCAAGAGTTCACTAAATATGGTAATTTAAAAATGTAACTAACTTTTTGAATAAAAATTAGAAATTGGTCTCTCAGCTGTATAGGAGCGTTCCTTTTAGAGGGTAACTGGCATTTTTCTAATGATCTTACTATGATGGTGGGTTTTTATGGCAAAGACAATTTCATGTTTATATAAGAATACTAGCCAGTTGAATAGATTTATAGACTTGAACGAATTGGAGGAATACCCCAATTTGCTTGTGCAGGTTTTTACAGGAAACCCTGAAAGTAAATATATCGCTAAACTTCAAAAAGAGCTGGCTGAAAGGCTTCCATTTGCACATATAGCAGGCTGTTCGACTTCTGGTGAAATTTATGATGGCCACATAACGGAAAAACAAACAGTAATCTGCTTTACTTTTTTTGAAAAAACAGAATTAAAATCTTTCCTTTTCAACAGGAGTGATTTTAAAGATAGTTATGAAATGGGAAAAGCCTTGGCACGGGAACTTGCTATCTTCAATACAGAAGCTGTAATCATTTTCCCAGCTGGATTTGATGTGGAATCCACTGCCTTGCTGGAGGGGATAAATGAAACTCATCCGGATATTGTGATTTCAGGGGGCCTTGCAGGAGATAATGGATTATTTCAGGAGGGCTTTTCTTTTACTCAAGATGGAATCACCAGCGATGGGCTTGCAGCAGTTGCTCTTCAAAGCGGCCATCTTTCAGTCCGTCCGTTTGCAAATTATCAGTGGCAGGAGATTGGAAAAAGCTTTACTGTTACAAAGGCGGAAGGATCTATTATCTATTCTTTAGATCATAAGAAGCCCTTAAATATTCTAAAGCACTATTTGGGAGAGGCTTTTGTTAAGGATTTGCCAGAATCAGGTACTGAATTCCCATTCCTGTTAAAGTACCGCGGGGAAAAAGTGTCCGTTTTTATTATTAAATCACTCGAAACTGGTGCTATTAAAGTAAACAGAAGGGTTGAAGAAGGAGACACACTCACGTTTGCTTATGCAAATCTGGAAGACATCATTGAACGGTCTTTACAGGAATTAAAAGAGCTTGACCATCAAGCTCCTGAAAGCATATTTATATACAATTGTATGGCACGAAAACAGTTTGCAAGAGATTTTACGGAAAAAGAACTGGAAATGTTCCAGGGGATAGCCCCAGCGAATGGGTTCTTTTCTTATGGGGAAATATCTTCCCGAAAAGGCGGAGTTCCGCAGATGGTCGGACATTCTCTTACCTATCTTGCTCTATCAGAAAATAGTGCAGAATCAAAAAAAAATCGTACAAATTTATATGCTTATGAAAAAACGCCCCAATTTAAAACGATTACTTCTTTGACTCATTTAATGCATGCTTCCCAGGATGATATTAATGCATTAAACAGCAGTTTGAAAATGTCTGAGCAATATTATAAATCTCTGTTTGATAACAATGCAGATTTTGTTTATTCAACTGATTTGAAGGGGAATTTCACAAGTGTAAACCCTGCATTCGAGAAAACTTTTGGGTACAGACGGGATGAAATAATCGGAAAAACAGCTCTTTCATATGTTCGTGATGGGGATGTGCAAAGGGTCAGAATGCATTTTTACCGGGCATTAAGAGGGAAAGAGCAATATTATAACGTTTATATCGATACAAAATCTGGTGAACCCAATCTTTTTCAGCTGAAAAATATTCCGATTACTGTTAATGGGGAATGTGTAGGCATTTATGGAATTGGCAGGAATATTACAGAACAGAAAAAGATTGAAGAGAAGATAACAGAACTGGCTTTTTTCGACCGGGATACAGGGCTGCCGAATAGAATGAAGTTTACCGAACAATTGGAAATGCAATTAAAGAGAGCCAGAAAAAAACAGAAGAAAATTGCCGTTCTTTCTATTGATATCGACCGCTTTAAAATTATAAATGACAGTTTGGGGCACTTTGCTGGTGATATGGTGTTAAAGGAGATTTCCGAAAGAATAGAAAGAGTTCTGCCATCGGGTTCTTATTTGGGCAGGTTCAGCGGGGATAAGTTTACTTTGGTATTATCAAGGGATGCAACTATCGAGAAAGTTATGAAAGTATCCAAAAAGATATTAGAGGAAATATCCCATCCTATATTTCAGTCGAATCAGGAGTTTATTGTCACAGCCAGCATTGGTGCGAGCCTGCATCCAGATGATGGGTCCGATGAGCATTTGCTGCTGAAAAATGCGGATATTGCCACGAATCGCTCCAAGCAGCAAGGAGGAAACAGGGTCACCTTTTTCTCGATGGAAATGAATCAGCAGGCAATGGTCAGACTTGAGCTTGAAAGCTACTTAAGAAAAGCTTTGCAGAAAAATGAATTCTATTTATGCTATCAGCCCTTAATTGATCTTGAAACAGGCAATTTATATGGAAGCGAAGCCCTCATCCGCTGGAATCATCCAAAACTTGGCCTTGTTTCACCTGGTGAATTTATTCCTCTTGCAGAAGAGACTGGTCTCATTGAGGATATCGGCAGCTGGGTATTGCGGTCGGCTTGTAAGCAGAATAAACGGTGGCAAATGCTTGGCTATGAATCTCTTTCCATCTCGGTGAATGTATCGGCCTATCAATTCCAGCAACCGGGATTTCTTCAAGAAGTTAAGATGGCATTGGAACTTTCCGGTATGGAGCCGCAATATTTAACATTAGAGCTGACGGAGAGCACGATGCTGAGAAATGTTGAGTACAGTATTCTAGTCATGCAGTCGCTGCAGGATATAGGAGTCAAAGTATCTATTGATGATTTTGGCACAGGCTATTCCTCTTTAAGTTATTTAAAGGATCTTCCGATCAATACATTAAAGATCGATCGGTCGTTTATTAATAATCTGCGAATAAACACATCCGATGTTGCCATTGTAAAAGCCATCATCACCATGGGGCACGGGCTTGCCGTGAAAGTCGTGGCAGAAGGGGTGGAAACACAGGAGCAGATTGAGCTTTTAAAAGAATTAAAATGCCATTATGCACAAGGCTTCTATATTCATAAGCCGCTTATGACACGTGAGTTTGAGGAAGGCTTATCTAATTATGCCCAAACGCACAGCTAGAATAAAGAAACAGCAGCACTGCCATTAAAGGCAGGCTGCTGTTTTTTTCATGAAAATAGTATAAGATTTTTGAACGTCGATAACTGTCTAGCGCAAGCAGCCTACCCCCTCGAGGTCACAAGCTTGTCTTGTTGCGGCTCCTAGGGACTCCGGGTCATAAGCCGTTTCCTTTCAGAAGGAAGAACACCTTCTTACAAGAACCGTCTTATGCCTGTCGTCCCTGTGCAGTCGCCTCCACATTTCGGGCAAGCCTCCCAAAAAGGCAAAGAACGCCTTTCCGTGAGGCTCGTCTCGTGCTTGAGGCCCCCAGCATGGGGGTCATGCAGACGTTGCCACAGGACAAGGAAAGCTACGGAAGCGATACTTCGCACGACCGAAAGCGTAAGCTTTTGGGAGGACGTGGCGTTCTTAGTCTGCATTCCTTCGTGGTCAAGGCGCTTCCGCTTTTCTTATGAAGAAATTTTTTCAATAACCATCCTTTTTCCGCTGTTTAAGGTGAATTCAAACCGGTCACTCATTTTTTCGTAATAGCAAAAATGGTGCTGCACATTGCAAATATGATCCTGGTTATCAAAAACGATGAAGTTCACACCGCTTTTTCTGTCCTTATCATTGAAAAATGCCAGCTGGTTATAGCAATAAATGCAGTCATAAACCGAAAATTGCATGGAATTTAAAGTGGTTACGAACTGATAAAAAGCATCATCATTTACTTCCTCCAGTAATCTCTCGAGGGAGAAAACAAGATGTTTTCGGATGCGGATCGAGTCCTGATTCTTCAAGTGAAATATTTCATCATCAAAGGCCACTTTGCCATCCTCGAATAAAATGCCTTTCTTCCAGCGTTTAAAGCGGAATACTTCCATTTCCTGATGGAGGAATTCATCCAATAATGATGCTTCATCTGTTTCATTGTCGAAAAACACCCATTGTTCATTAATATACTCTACAGTGCCTTCTGTAAAAGCACGGGATTGATATTCAATAAGCTTTGTTCGCTGCTGTCTATTCATATAAAACCTCCATTAACTTCCTCAACTTCTTTTTAGACAGTTTTGGCGATTTTTATAACCGCTTGTATGTGGACAATTAACTTTTTTCTAGGCTGTGCATACAATAGCATCATGAAAAATGTGCCCATGCGATTCCGCTTTGAAAGGATGATGTAAAGTGTGTGGAATAACCGGCTGGATTGATTTCCAAAAGGATTTGAGAAAAGAAACGGCAGCAATTGGCAAAATGGCGGATACGCTGGCAAAGCGGGGTCCAGATGAAACAAACATATGGACAGATGTGCATGCTGGATTCGGCCATAAAAGGTTAATCGTTGTAGACCCGGCAGGCGGAAAACAGCCAATGACTAGGAAAAAACATCAAAACCGCTATACTATTTGCTATAATGGAGAGCTTTATAATACGGAGGATCTCCGTAAAGAACTCCTTATAAAAGGATATTCGTTTGATGGCCATTCTGACACTGAGGTTTTGCTGACTTCTTATATCGAATGGGGAGAAAATTGCCTTCAATATTTGAATGGCATCTATGCATTTGCTGTATGGGATGTTAAGAAAGAACAATTATTTATAGGCAGGGACCGTTTAGGGGTTAAACCTTTATTTTACAGAGAAACCAAGCAGGGCATTATATTCGGATCTGAATTGAAGGCTATTTTGGCCCATCCTGATGTTAAAGCTGAAATCGGCAGGGATGGCCTGGCAGAAGTCTTTGGACTGGGGCCATCAAGATCCCCGGGTTCAGGAGTTTTCAAAGGCATTGACGAATTAAGACCTGCACATGCGCTGACGTTTTCAAGAAATGGACTGAAGGTATGGCGTTATTGGAATGTGAAAAGTGCGCATCATGAGGATAATGTAGAGGAAACTGCTGAACGAGTCAGAGAATTATTTACGGATGCTGTAACAAGGCAGCTGGTCTCGGATGTCCCGTTATGCACGTTCCTATCCGGCGGTGTGGATTCGAGTGCCATCACAGCCATTGCGGCAAAAGCTTACGAAAGAGATGGAAAGGGTCAATTGAACACTTATTCGATAGATTATGAGGGGAATGAGGAGTTTTTCAAGGCTAATGAGTTTCAGCCAAATTCAGATGGAGCATTTATCCAAAAGATGTCCGATACCTTTAAAACGAAACATAACAGCTGTATAATCACCCAGCAGCAGCTGGCAGAGGATTTAATCGAATCCGTGCATGTAAGGGATCTTCCGGGCATGGCTGATATCGATTCTTCCCTGCTATGGTTTTGCAGGGAAATAAAAAAGGATTTTGTTGTAAGCTTATCAGGGGAATGCGCGGATGAAATATTTGGCGGCTATCCATGGTTTCACAGAGAGGAAGACTTAAAGCGAAAGGGCTTCCCATGGATGAGGTCTCTCGAAGCCAGACAGGGACTATTGAAAGATGATTGGAGTAAGAAACTAAATATTCATGACTATGCCATGGAGAAATATCTTCAGGCAATCTCTGAAACCCCTGTCTTAGACGGGGAGAGCAAGGAAGACGCAAGCAGGAGAGAACTTTTCTATATTAATATGACTTACTTTATGACAACCCTATTGGACCGTAAAGACAGAATGAGTATGGGGGCGAGCCTTGAAGTCCGGGTGCCTTTTGCCGACCATCGCCTGGTGGAATATGTATGGAATATTCCTTGGGAGATCAAAATGCATGGAAACCGCGAAAAAGGAATCCTGCGCAAAGCACTCGAAGGCATCCTGCCGAATGAAGTTTTATACAGAAAGAAAAGCCCGTACCCTAAAACGCATAATCCGGAATATACGGGTGCAGTCCAAAAGATACTCACGGGATACTTGGAAGACCGGTCATCCGCTCTGTATGAATTCTTTGATTACAGGCAGTTGAAGAATATAATTGAATCGGGCGGTGACTCATTCCAGAAACCATGGTTTGGTCAGCTCATGACTGGACCTCAGCTGTTAGCACACCTTGCACAGATTCATATTTGGTTTAAAGACTATAATATAAATATTGCAGAATGAAAAAACAGCGGCAGTCTTTACTGCCGCTGTTTTTATGGGGTCAAACAGGCTGCCACATGACAAGGAAAATAGCGGAAGCGATACACGCACGACCAAAAGAGGCAGCTTTTGGGAGGACGTGGCGTTCTTAGTCTGCGTACCTTCGTGAGCAAGGCACTTCCGCTTTTCTTATTTAAACAGCTTTTGAAGACACGAAAGACTTGTTAACCCAGACTCTGGATTTCCAGCGCCATAACATGAGCAATCCTCTAAGCCATTCATCGGCAATAAAGGCGATCCAAATACCGGCAAGTCCCAGTCCAAAATGAATTCCAAGAACATAGGAAAGGGTGACGCTTACGCCCCACATGGACAAGATCCCCATATAAACGGGGAATTTTACATCGCCGGCTGCACGGAGGGAGTTAATGACGACCAAATTAAACGATCTGCCTGGCTCCAGGAGGATGGTCAAAAGAATGAGTATACTTCCAACCTTTATGATGTCAGGATTAGAAGTGAATATGCCCATCAATTCTTTTGAGAACAAGGAGAAAAGAACGGCAGTTCCGAACGAAATTATAATGGCAAGGCGCAGGCTTTTCATGCACCTCTTATAGGCGGCCTCATAATCCTTTCCACCTACCATATGGCCTATCAGGATTTGAGTGCCCTGGCTGATGGCGACACTGAAAAGGAAAATGAACATCATTATATTTTGAGCATAAACTTTTGCAGTCAGAGCTTCTGTACCCAGAGCAGCGATGAAAATGGTAATGACCATCTGTGACCCATTATAGGATAAATGTTCTCCTGCTGAAGGGATACCGATTCTTAAAAGATTTTTGATATGTTCCTTTGGGAAGCGGAAAAGTAAGCGGAACGGAAGTGCTTTTTCTGTTCTTCTAAGCAGGACGGCGACAGCAGCAGCAAATCCGATCAATCTGCTGACGACAGTTGAGATGGCCACTCCTTCTACACCCAATACAGGAAAACCGAATGGGCCAAAAATGAATAAATAATTGCCTATTACATTTAAAATGTTCATGCCTATGGTAATGTACATAACATCTCTGGTAAATCCATAACTTCTGATGATGGATCCAATTGTCATAATCAATGCCTGGACAAAGGAAAAGCCGCCAACGATGACCAAGTAGGCGTTTGCCTGGCTTAAAAGTTCCTCCGGCAAATCCATCAACCGAAGCAGAGGTTTGCCTGATGCGAATAGAAAGATACTTAAGATGATTCCAAATACAAGGTTTGCCCCTAAGGAGACAATTGAAATTTCAGCAGCTGTTTTATTATTTTTTGCGCCTAAATTTTGAGCGATAAGGATGGAGGTCCCAGTTGCAACAAATCCAAACATGACGATCACGAGCGAAAGGATCTGATTTGACACACCGACTGCAGCCACGGATTCATCCGAATATTGCGAGAGCATAAGCGTGTCAGCATTCCCCATAAGCATGTGAAGCAATATTTCTATAAAGATCGGCCAGGTTAATGCAAATAATGTCAATTTTTTCTGGTTTTTAGTCATGGTTATTCTCCCTGTTTGTAGGTAAATTTTCATGTAAATAGGAGGGGCCGACGACAATTTAAAAACGAAAAAAGAAAAGCCTTAAGGTCTTGCCCTTAAGAACTTTCCTTAGTTCAATCAGGTTTCCTATTTATTGAAGCTGGCGGGAAAGGACAGGATTGCAAACCCCCATCCATCAAGCTGAACTTTAAGGTTCTCCGCTTCTGCTGCAAATTCTTCGTCTGTAAGCATATTCGTAATCTTTACACCCTTCAGCGGGTAAGGCAAAGTAACTTCCGTACTTTCATCCGCAGGATTGGCGAGCACAATGATTGTTTTAAAATCATCATATTTGCGGTAGGCAACTATCTTAGAATCTGTTTGAATAAATTCAAAATGGCCTTCATTTGCCAGCAGCTTTTCTTCTTTCCGCAGCCTAATAAGCTTCTGAATATGAAAATGCAAATCTCGATCCTGTTTTTCCTCATCCCATTCCATGCATTTTCTGCAGCCTGGATCCATTTCACCGCTGAGCCCAATTTCATCTCCATAATATAGGCATGGTGAACCCATAAAGGTAAATAAAAGTGTATAAATAAGTTTTACCCTGTCTTTATCATCTTCACACTCCGTTAAAATTCTGGGTGTATCATGGCTTCCAACCAGATTGAATGCAGCTTCATAGACATTGGCTGGATAACTGTGGATTTCAGCGGTCATATTATTGGCGAATTCAGTTCCGGTAATGGATTTTTTTGCAATTAAATTAAGCAAGTTGGTGGTAAAAGGATAATTCATGACAGCATCGAACTGGTCTCCGCGCAGCCAGGGCATGGAATTGTGCCAGATTTCCCCTAATATATAGATATCAGGTTTAATTCGTTTAACAGTCTGCCTGAATTCACGCCAGAACTGATGGTCAACTTCATTGGCCACATCCAGCCGCCAGCCATCAATATCAAACTCTTCAATCCAATAACTGGCCACTTTGAGCAAATATTTTTTTACCTCGGGATTATTTGTATTCAGCTTTGGCATCTGCTCAACAAAAGCGAAGGTCTCATAATTAGGGTACTCCCCGCCTTTTAGCGGGAAACTATGCGGATGATACCAATCTTTATATTGTGATTTTTCTCCATTCTTAAGCACATCCTGAAAAGGAGGAAAGAAGTATCCGCTATGGTTAAAAACGGCATCGAGCATCACTCTAATTTCCCGCTTATGGCATTCTTCAACCAGTCTTTTTAATGTATCCTTTGAACCGAACTGGGGATCAATTTCCAGATAATCTATTGTATCATATTTATGGTTGGAAAAAGCCTTAAAAACAGGCGTGAAATAGATGCCGGTAATGCCAAGCTCCTGAAGATAATCCAGATGTTCAATGACACCTTCGAAATCCCCGCCAAAAAAGTTATCCTGAGAAGGCTTTTCACTGCCCCAGGGAAGTACTCCTTCGGGGTCATTGCCGGGATTTCCGTTAGCAAATCTTTCCGGGAAAATCTGATACCAGACCGTATCCTTCACCCAGGCAGGAGCTTTAAATACTTCTTCATGATGGAGATAAGGAAAGTTGAAATAATAACCTGAATCAGAAGGAGCCTCCTCGTAAAAACCTTTTTCAGTCAAAATTAATTCTTCTTCACCAGATTTTAATCGAAAGCCGTATCTTGATCTTCTAAATGGCGGGTCAATATAGGCATGCCAATAATCATGAATGCCATCAGAGCCGGATTTCTTCATATCAGTATTTTCATACTGCCATTTTCCATCCGCCCACAGGTATTGGTCACCGTGTATTAATGTGACTTCAGAAACATCATCTTTCTTTGTTTGCAGTCTAATATGTAAGGTTTTCTTGTTGATAGGATAAACATAATGATCAGCTGGGTAATGTATGATAGCTGCCTTTTCCATTGAAATTCCCCTTTCAAAAGTGCAATCGCTTGCATTATACCATATGAAAGAAATGAAAATATAGAAGAGAAATGAGGATCAATCTTTTAAAATTTATTTTCGCTTAAAAATATTTAGAAAAAAGTAGTTGTAAAAGCCCAAAAACCTTGTATAATAAAAATTAGAAATTGTGCAATCGTTTTCATTAAGCGGTTTCATTGGATAATAGTTTAAGTGACCGCTCATTTTTTTAGAAATAGATTAAAGCGTTTACAATTTTGTGCAAACGGTTGTACGTTTACATTAATCAACAGATCTATTTAAAGGGGGCAATATCATGAAAAAGTCACTATCTTTCTTTATGATGCTGGTATTGGTGATCGGAATGCTGGCAGCTTGCGGTCCTCAGCGTGAGGCACAGCCGGAAAACACAGATAAAGATAACGGCACAGGCGAAAACCAGGCTGAAGAGCCAAAACCTGAAAAATTAGTAGTTTGGGAAGACACAGATAAAGGCGTAGCTTTAAAGCCTGCCATTGAGTCTTTTGAAAAAGAGTATGGAATTAAAGTTGAATTTAAAGAGTTGGGCATGGCAGATAAGATCCGTGACCAATTAAGACTTGATGGACCTGCCGGAAATGCACCTGACGTTGTTACACTTCCTCATGACCAAATTGGCCAGGTTGTAACTGAAGGTCTTCTTCAGGAAATCAAAGTAGAAGACAGCGTTCTTGATACTTTCACAGAATCATCCATCACTGCTCAAATGTTTGACGGAAAACTCTATGGTCTTCCAAAAGCAACTGAAACACCAGTTTTCATCTATAATAAAGCATTAATGGAAAAAGCTCCTGAAACAATGGATGAGCTTTATACTCAAGCTAAAGAATTGACGACTGGCGGACAGTATGGATTCCTGGCTCTATTCGACAATTTCTATTTCGCACACGGACCTATTGCTGGCATGGGCGGATATGTTTTCAAGGAAAATGACGGTGCATTAGACCGTGAAGATGTAGGCTTAAACAACGAAGGCGCTGTTGAAGGTGCTGAGTTCATTCAAAAATGGTACGGTGAAGGCTTATTCCCTAAAGGAATCATCGGGGAAAGCGGTGGAGCAGCAATGGATGGCCTATTCAATGAAGGAAAAGCTGCTTCTGTTATGAATGGTCCATGGGCACTTCAAGGTATGAAGGATGCAGGAATTGAGGTTGGCGTTTCTGTAATGCCAAAGCTTCCAAACGGTGAGCCTGTTAAAACATTCATGGGTGTTAAAGGCTGGCATGTAACTGCATTCACTAAAAATCCTTATTGGGCAACAAAATTTGTTGAGCATATAACAAATGAAGAAAACTCAAAAATCCGTTTTGAGACAACTCAGGAAATCCCTCCTGTAAAATCTCTTATTGAAGACCCTGTAATTGCAGACAATGAAGCTGCAAAAGCAGTTGCTGAGCAATCTCAATATGCTGTTCCAATGCCAAACATTCCTGAAATGGCTGAAGTTTGGGGACCAATGGCCTCCGCACTTCAAACAATTGCAACAGGGAAAGCGGAGCCAAAAGCAGCACTTGATGATGCAGTAAAAACCATTAAAACAAACATCGAAACAAATCATCCTGCCAAGTAAAGCTTGACAGACAAAGGGCGGTACCTCCCGGGAGGTATTGCCCATCATTTTTATAGAAAGAAAATAAAAGCGGCCAGAAGCCGCTTTCCTGTTCTTCTTAAAAGCAACCGCTTGCACAAAAAAACAGCCGCTATTATCTTGGAAATGAATTATACTAATAGAAAATACTTTCTCCTATAAAGAAAGGGGAGGCCACAGCCATATGGACACAGAAAAAATGACATCCAATTATGGAAGAAATGCTGCTCTATTATCCATCCTGCCTGGATTTGGACAGTTTTATAATAAACAGTTCGTAAAAGGTGCCATATTCTTAATTCTTACGGTTTCGTTCTTTGCAGCATTCTATGACACACTGAATTGGGGATTCTGGGGACTTATTACACTGGGGGAAATTCCAGTTCTGGACCACTCGATTTTTCTCCTGATCGATGGAATTATTGCACTGATTGTAACAGCTTTGGGACTTATCATATATGCATTCAATATTTATGACGCATATAATAATGGAAAAAAGCGTGATTTGGGGCTGAAATTAAACAGTGTCAGAGAACAGTACCACAATCTCCTTGATAATGGTTTTCCATACTTAATGATATCACCGGGATTTTTTCTCTTAGTTTTCGTAGTTATTTTTCCTATCTTATTCGTAGTTCTTCTTGCATTTACAAACTATGATCTATATCATTCTCCGCCTGCAAAACTGGTAGATTGGGTTGGCATACAAAATTTTATCGATATCTTTAAGCTGGATTTATGGAGAAAAACCTTCTTTGGCGTAATGGGCTGGACAATAGTGTGGACATTCGTAGCTACCACTTTGCAGGTGGCTCTGGGTATTTTCCTGGCAATTCTCGTTAACCAGAAGGATCTTAAAGGAAAAGCGATTATCCGAACAATCTTCATTCTTCCTTGGGCAGTTCCTGCATTTATATCAATCCTGATTTTCTCAGGCATGTTTAATGAGACTTTCGGTGTAATTAATAAAACGATACTGGATGCGATTGGCATCGGTCCCGTTCCATGGATGACAGAGGAAAACTGGACACGTTTAGCCTTGATTTTTATTCAGTCATGGCTTGGCTTCCCATTCATTTTTGCCATGACAACAGGTGTGCTGCAGTCAATTCCGGATGAGCTTTATGAAGCTGCAACAGTTGATGGTGCAACAATTTTGCAGAAATTTTCAAAGATCACTCTGCCGCTGGTTCTTTTTGCAACGGCACCCATTATCATTACTCAGTATACATTCAACTTCAACAACTTTAATGTAATCTTCTTGTTTAATGGCGGTGGACCGGCCATTCCAGGCCAAAACGCCGGCGGTTCGGATATTCTTATATCCTGGATTTATAAACTGACAATGACTTCTGCCCAATACGGCAAAGCAGCAGCGGTAACCATGATTCTGTCACTCATCGTCATCACTGTAGCTCTATGGCAGTTTAGAAGAACAAAATCATTCCAAGAAGAGGATTTGATGTAGCTATGAGCATGAAGAAAAATAAAATAATCCGGCTGACTTTTTCATATGCAATCATTGCCTTAATGAGCTTTATAGTGATTTATCCGCTTTTGTGGGTAGTGGGTTCTTCCTTAAACCCAGGCCAAAGTTTGTCGGGATCCACAATGTTTCCTGAAAATCCGACCTTAGATCATTACAAATATCTTTTTGATTCAGATAAGTCCAATTATGTTAAATGGTACTGGAATTCTTTGAAAATAAGTACACTGACCATGATTTTAACCGTTATTACAGTGTCCTTCACTGCGTACTCATTTTCCCGTTACCGCTTTATCGGAAGGAAAAATGGATTATTAACTTTCCTGATACTGCAAATGATACCTAACTTTGCAGCACTGATTGCCATTTTTGTATTAGCGACAAGAACTGGTTTAATTGATACTCATCTTGGATTGATCCTTGTGTATGTCGGCGGACAGATTCCAATGAATACTTGGCTGATGAAGGGCTATCTCGATACGATTCCTAAAGAACTTGATGAATCTGCGAAAATGGATGGTGCGAGCCATCTGCGTGTCTTCTGGCAAATTGTTATGCCGCTCGCAAAACCAATTGTTGCGGTAGTTGCCCTATTTTCTTTCATTGCTCCTTTTGGGGATTTCATCCTTGCCAGAATTTTATTAAGAACAGATGAAAAGTTCACAATGGCTGTAGGTTTGTATGAAATGGTGGCGAAGCAATTTGGAAATGAATTCACAAAATTTGCAGCTGGCTCTGTTTTAATTGCGATTCCGATTGCTGCACTGTTCCTTATGTTCCAAAAATACTTTGTATCTGGTTTGACGGCAGGGGGAACAAAAGGCTAATCTTAAAGGGCTGAAACTTTACTGGCCGCTGCAGTCTGCGAACTGGATTGCAGGTCTCTCAGCGGCTTGAAAAATGAAGGAGGAGCGGCGATGAAAAAAGGAATCATAACCTTCATCTTAATCCCGTTTCTTCTTTTTTATGCCCTGCCGGCAGGAGCAGCTGAAAAAGAAGAGCGTAAATGGCAAGATGAAACATTTTATTTTTTAATGGTTGACCGATTTAGCAATGGAGATCCAAACAATGACTTTAAAGTCGAGGTTCAGGACCCCAAAGCTTATCATGGCGGAGATTTTAAGGGGATTACAGAACGCCTGGATTATATTAAAGATATGGGGTTTACAGCAATTTGGCTGACTCCCGTTTTCGATAATGAAGAGAAGGGCTATCACGGTTACTGGGTTAAAGATTTTTATAACACGGAAGAACACTTTGGCACAATGGATGAGTTCAAGCAGTTAGTCCAGGAAGCTCACAAAAGAGATATGAAAGTGATTTTGGACTTCGTAGTAAACCATGTGAGCTCCAATCACGAATGGGTTAATGACCCCGGGAAAAAGGATTGGTTCCATGAAAAACAAGATATCATGAACTGGACGAATCAATCTGAGATTGAAAATGGCTGGATTTATGGACTCCCTGATTTGAAGCAGGAAAATCCAGAGGTGCAAAATTATTTAATTGATGCAGCAAAGTGGTGGATCGAAGAAACGGATATTGATGGATATAGACTTGATACTGTCAAGCATGTTCCAAAATCATTCTGGACCGAATTCGCCAAAAATGTAAAGTCAGTAAAAGAAGACTTTTATTTGCTTGGGGAAGTGTGGTCGGATGATCCAAAATATATTGCTGAATATGAAAAAACAGGGATTGACGGCTTTGTTGATTATCCTTTAAATGATCATTTAAGAACTGCCTTTGCAGAGCCTGGCAAGTCGTTAAGCTGGCTTTTTGCAAGCTGGGACCAAAATAAGGCATTTTATGAAAATCCCTATCTAATGGGAAGCTTCATGGATAATCATGATACTGTCAGGTTCACCAGGGATGCTATCACAAAAAATCATCATCCGGGCCCAAGATGGAAACTTGCCTTAACATACATGTATACCACACCTGGGATTCCCATTGTCTATTATGGAAGTGAAATAGCTATGGATGGGGGTGAGGACCCTGATAACCGGAGGCAAATGGATTTCCGAACAGATAAAGAACTGATTGATTATATCGCAAAACTTGGGGAAGTTAGGCAATTGCTGCCATCTTTAACAAGGGGCGACATGGAACTGCTGGAGGAAAAGGACGGTTTTGCCGTTTATAAGCGGACTTACGAAGATGAAACATCGGTTATAGCGATCAATAATTCAACAAAGTCACAGAAAGCGGTACTTGATTCCACTCAATTAAAAGCAGGAAAAGAGCTTCGCGGCATGATTGCTGATGATCTCATCCGAGAAAAAGACGGTAAATATGAGTTAATCATTGACCGGGAAGAGGCTGAAGTATATGTTCTGGCAGAAAAATCAGGATTGAATATTCCGCTGATTGCAGCTCTCGCAGCAGTTTATTCTGCTTTTATGATTTTTATCTATCTATTATGGAAGCGGTCAAAAAAGAAGAAATCCGTGTAATTTTGGCATTAGAGCCTCCCCTTCTTCCTATTCCTGTTAACTGTTTAAAAAAGGAAAGAAAATCAAACCTGTTTTGATTATAATATTAATAACAGAGACCTCACGGAGAGGGTGATTCTATTGGCAGTCACAATTAAAGATGTAGCAAAGATGGCAAAAGTTGCGCCTTCTACTGTTTCAAGGGTAATTGCCAACAATCCTCGCATCAGCGAGAAAACCAAGCAAAAAGTCAGGGAGGCAATGGAGCAATTAGGATACCATCCGAATTTTATTGCCCGCAGCCTTGCAAGCCAGTCTACCCGTGCAATTGGGCTGATAATGCCCAGTTCTACGGATGTTGTATTTCAGAACCCCTTCTTTCCAACTGTCCTTAGGGGTCTGAGCGAGGGAGCTCATGAAAGGCATTATGCCCTCCATATGACAACAGGGAAAACGGATGATGAGATTTATGAAGGTGTTGTCCAGATGGTACAGGGCGGCCGGGTAGATGGAGTGATTTTGCTATATTCAAAAGTGGAGGATAAAGTTCTGGCCTTCTTAAAGGAAAGAGATTTCCCTTTTGTTGTTATAGGCAAGCCTTTTTCAGACGAAGAAGAAATTACTTACGTAGATAATAATAATTTCCGTGCAGCCAAAGAAGTAACGGAGTACTTGATTAAGCTTGGCCATAAGCACATTGCGTTTGTCGGCGGGAACTTGAATCTAACCGTTACAGTTGAACGGCTGCTTGGCTATGAAAAAGCATTAAGGGATGCTGGCATTGAGCTGGTAAATGAATATATTGTTCATGAGGAATTCTTAAAAGAAGGAGGCCAGGAAGCTGTCAGAGGACTCAATTCCCTGAAAAAACCACCAACTGCCCTAGTGGTTGCCGACGACTTAATGGCATTGGGTGTCCTGAATACGTTGGATGAATTGGGTATAAGAGTTCCTGAAGATATGTCTATCATCAGCTTTAATAATGTGCTTTTGGCTGAAATGTCCAGGCCTCCCCTAACTTCTGTCGATATTAATATATTCGATCTGGGGTTTGAATCTGCACGAAGCCTCATATACAGAATTGAAAACCCGCGGGAGCCTGTAAAGCGAATTATTATTCCCCATAAAATTGTAAAACGCTGTTCATGCAGCAGTCCGAATAATGAAGAACCACAGATTGTGTCATAAAAAAAGGGAAGCCTGGAGCGGGCTTCCCTTTCGGTTTGTCTGTTTATCCGTTTACAATAGTACCGCCATTGACATGGATCATCTGGCCGCTCACATAAGATGAATCATCACTGGCAAGATAGACATAGGCCGGAGCCAATTCATATGGCTGTCCTGCTCTGCCTATTGGGGTATTTGATCCAAATTTTGATACCTTATCCGCGGTGAATGTAGACGGAATAAGCGGTGTCCAAATGGGTCCAGGAGCAACTCCATTTACGCGAATTCCCTGTCCAGCCAGCGATTTGGCCAATGAGCGTGTAAAGGAGACAATCGCACCTTTTGTTGAAGAATAGTCGATTAGCTGCTCGTTTCCTTCATAAGCTGTTATGGAAGCAGTATTGATAATTGAGCTTCCTTTTTTAAGGTGAGGAAGAACTGCTTTTGTCAGGTGGAAGAATGAAAAGATGTTTGTTCTGAATGTTTTTTCAAGCTGTTCAGCAGTGATATCAAGCAGGCTTTTTTGAGGATGCTGCTCTGCAGCATTATTAACAAGTACATCAATTTTACCAAATTTATCAAGTGTTTTCCTGACAGCATCCTTGCAGAATGTTTCACTTCCGATATCACCGGAGATCAGCAGACAGTCCTGTCCCTCAGCCTGAATGGCCTCTTTAGTCTTTTCTGCGTCTTCATGTTCTTCCAGATAGACAATTGCCACGCTTGCTCCTTCTTTAGCAAAATAAATGGCGGCTGATTTTCCGATGCCGCTGTCTCCACCTGTTATTAAAACAACTTTTCCTTTTAATTTATCGGACCCTTTATAATTTGGATCAACCGTTTGGGGCTCAGGCTGCATTGGTGCCTCTGTGCCGGGCTGATGCTCCTGATGCTGAGGCGGAAATTCCTGTGGATTGTTTTGAGTATTAGACATTACGAAATCCCTCCAAATCATTAATACTCTTTTAATTCCATTTTATTATGGTAAAAAAACATGGAAATTATTTGCATAGCTTCATATAATAGATTTAAAAAAAGAGTGGGGGAACTGGAATTGCAGATTCGATCAGCTGAAAAATGTGATGCAGAAGCCATTTTGGCGCATTGCCGGAAGGCTTTTGGGGAAAGTGATTTTTTAATGACCGAAGCGGAGGAATTTAATTTAACAATTGAAGAAGAGGAAGCGTGGATTGAACAGAGCATAAGAAATGGGGATCTAATTTTATTAGCGGAAGTTGACAATGAAGTAATTGGAATGCTGAACTTTCGGCGGTCAAAAAGCAAAAAGGTGAAGCATCTGGGCTATTTCGGGATCACAATACAGGAGAAGCATTGTAATCAGGGACTGGGAAGCAAAATGATGGAGCAATTTCTGAAGTGGGCGCAAGAGGAACCGGGTCTGGAAAAAATATGCCTGGAAGTCTTTGCTTATAACCAAAGAGCGATTCATATGTACAAGCGATTTGGATTTCAGGAGGAAGGACGCAAAATTAAACATATTAAAAGAAATGATGGGTCTTATGCAGATGAATTATTAATGTATAAATTTTTGAAATAATATTTAGCAAACTTCCTGAATTCAAAAAAAGCAAACGGATTTTCTCCGTTTGCTTAAACTTACCGATAGTTTACGAATTGAACATCTACAGTCAAATCAGCCTCTTTAACAGCTGCAATAATCTTCTGCAGGTCATCTCGGTTTTTGCCAGTTACACGGACCTGATCATCCTGAACCTGGCTCTTCACCTTTAAACCGCTGTTTTTAATAAGGGTATTAATCTTCTTTGCATTTTCTTTATCAATTCCCTGAACAAGCTTTGCTCTTTGGCGTACTGTTCCGCCTGATGCCCCTTCAATTTTGCTGTAATCAAGATTTTTTACAGGAATGCCCCTTTTTATCAGTTTACCCAATAAAACATCTTTAAGCTGTTCCAATTTAAATTCGTCATCAGATAGAAGCACGAGCTCTTCTTTATCCAGCTTTATATCACTTTTGCTGCCTTTAAAGTCATAGCGGGTGGAGATTTCCTTCATGGCAATATTAATGGCATTGGTTACTTCAGAAAAGTCAACTTTGGATACAATATCAAATGAGCTTTCTTTAGACATGACAGCCTCCTTGGAGATAACAATTTAAGTTTCACTTCTTGTCCTTATTATAGTAAAATATAGCAGTTCAAACAACTTTAGGAGTTATGTGATCTTAATTGGGAAAGATTTAATATAATGAATATTTGTTTACTGGAAACCAAGAAGGAGGAAAAGGGATGGCTTTAGAAGAGAATTTAGGCCGTGCTGCTAAACTGATTGTTTCAAGGGAAGCGGCATTTGGCTATTTTTTGACGGATGGAGAGGAAGATGTTCTTCTTCATCAGAATGAGACGGATGAAAAGCTGGAAGAAGGACAGGAAGTTGAGGCTTTTCTTTATATGGACTCACAGGGAAGAATTGCAGCAACAACTGTGATTCCCGAGGTTCAGGTTGGTACATATGGATGGGCACATGTAAGTGATGTAAAGCCCGGCATCGGTGTATTCATTAACATTGGCATTCAGAAGGATATGCTCCTGGGGGAGGAAGATTTGCCTGTACATGAAGCTGTATGGCCGATTGAAGGGGATAGGCTGTACATTACACTCCGGGTGAATAAGAATAACAGAATTTATGTAAAAATGGCTACTGATCCTGTCATTACAGATATTTCAATTAAGGCAGCCAAAAGTGATTTTAATAAGAATATTCACGGACATATATATAGAACCGCAAAGGTTGGGAGCTGGATTTATACAGCTGAAGGCTTTAAAGGCTTTATCCATGAATCCCAGCGCAAAAGGGAGCCCCGTCTTGGCGAAAAAGTTGATGGGAGAATTGTAGATGTGAAAGAGGACGGAACAGTGAATGTTTCTCTTGCTCCCAGAAAACATGAGGCACTGGACGATGATTCCGAAAAAATCCTATCATATCTTGAAAGCCGCAATGGTGCGATGCCTTTCGGAGATAAAAGCGCGCCAGAAGATATACAGGAGCGTTTTCAGCTAAGCAAAGCTTCTTTTAAAAGGGCTCTGGGAAGGCTTATGAAGGAAGGCAAGGTTTATCAGGAAGATGGATGGACATATATAAAGAAAGACTAATTTACAATCTAAAAAACGGACAAGCCAATGCTTGCCCGTTTTATTATTATAGATGGTCTGTCTTTTTAGAATATTGGTTTTTCCCGGCCTTGCGGTTTTTCTCGCGCATCATATTTTTTTCGTGAAGAAGCGCATTATTGTCTTTTGCTTTTTTATCATTATCGGAAGTATGCGGCATAATAATAATACTCCTTTCATACTAAGAGGTTTATCCTTCAGAATATAACTGAAGTACAATCATATTGTCTGTCAGAATGAAATGGAGTATGTATTCTTCACTTAAGGTTTATATTTGCTTTTGGTAGAAAACCGCAATTGTTCCTGGACCCGTATGGGAACCGATTGCAGAGCCTATGGATGTAATATAGACTTCTTTGGCTTTAAGCTCTTCCAGGATTAATCTTTGCATTTCCAGAGCTGTGTCTTCATCATCTGCATGGCTGATGCCGACCGTCTGATTCTCAAACGAAGTCCCATTTTCTTTCATCAGCTCAATGATGCGGCGAAGAAGCTTTTTCTTGCCGCGCAGTTTCTCAATCGGTACAAGTTTGCCATCTTCTACAGTTAGGAGAGGTTTAATGTTCAAAAGTCCGCCTAGAAATGCGGAAGCTTTAGAAACACGTCCGCCTTTTGCCAGGTATTCGAGGTCATTTACAGTGAATAAACTCTCCAGGTTCCGGCAGCGAAGTTCGATATCTTGCTGTATATCTTCCTTGGATGCACCTGATTGTGCTTTGGCAGCAGCTGCCTTCACGATTAATCCATATCCCAATGAAGCAGCCTTGGAATTGATAATGGATAATTTGAAATCCGGGTATTTCTCTTTTACCTGCTCCAAAATCATTACAGCGGTCTGGTATGTACCTGAGAGTCCGGAGGAAAAAGAAACATAAATACCGTCTTCATTTTGTTCTGCCATTTTCATGAACGTTTCTTCAAAATGTAGAGGGGATACCTGAGATGTTTTAGGCACCTGGCCTTCACGGATAGCATCATAAACATCCTTAGGTTCTATGGTGACTAAATCTTCATATTCTGTATCATTCAGTTGAACCTTTAATGGGAAAAGTGTGACGCCATTTTCTTCATAGAAGCTTAGCGGCAGATCACACGCACTGTCAGCTAAAATTTTTACTGACATTTTCTTTCACCTGCTTTCAAACTATATGAAATAAGTTTATAGAAATCAAGGAGAAAAAACAATGAATTGTGTTGAAAATCACACTGACTGGGTAAAGAAAATAATAAGAAAATTCAGGGGGTAAAAAATGGTTTGGTTAGAAACTAAGAAAGTATTTATTGTTTTAATTGGTGCAATATTGAACGCGATTGCGATGAATTTTTTTCTGATACCTGCCAATGTATATGCGAGCGGTTTTACAGGTGTGGCCCAGCTCTTATCAAGCATTCTGGGGGATTTTGGATCAACAGGGATCCTGCTTTTCATTCTAAATATTCCCGTCACCATTTTAGCCTGGAAAAAGGTTGGAAGGTCGTTTACCATTTATAGTTTTCTCAGCGTATTCTTAATGTCTTTTTTCCTGGAAATTATACCGGTAATTCATGTATCAAAGGATATTTTGCTTAATGCCGTTTTTGGAGGTGTCATTGCGGCTGTTGGCGTAGGGATAACACTAAAATGGGGGGCTTCCACAGGAGGGATGGATATCATCGCGATGGTATTGTCCCGAATGAAAGACAAGCCTGTCGGTACATATTTTTTCACACTTAACGCCATTATTATAATAACTGCCGGCTTTTTGTATGGCTGGGAAAAAGCCTTATACACTCTTGTTACCCTATATGCCTCAACCAGGGTCATTGATGCCATTCATACAAGACATGAGAAACTGACAGCGTTGATTATAACGAAAAAATCGGAAGAAATGAAAAAAGCCATCCATGATCATCTTATCAGGGGGATTACAACCATTCCTGCAAAGGGGGCTTTTACAAATGAAAACAAGGAAATGATGATGATTGTCATCACCCGTTACGAGTTATTTGACCTTGAAAGAATTATAAAAGAAGTAGATCCGAATGCTTTTACGAATATTGTCCAAACCGCTGGTGTATATGGTTTCTTCCGCAGGGATTAAATGGAATGGAGGGATGAAGGATGCTTCGGCTTTTGGCTGCTGCTGCTCTGATTATCTTTACTATGCCTTTGCAAAGTTTTGAAGCTTCTAAAAAGGAAATGCCATTTGATTTTAAAGTAACGCCTCAAGCAGGAACAGAAAACATGGAGATGGAATTAGTTCTGAGGAATACTGCCAATTACCCGCTAAGCTTTGAGTTTAGGACTTCCCAATTTTACGATGTGGATATATTCAATCAAAAGGGCGAAAAGGTATATTCCTCTTCAGAAGGCAAAGCGTATTTACAGGCTATACAGACTGTTGCCCTCAAACCGGATGAAATTAAGGTGTGGAAAGAGCAATGGGATTATCGGCATAAAGGCGTAAGAGTTAAGGAAGGGGAGTACATTGTAAAAGCCAGGCTTTTGGCATCAAACATAAATGGGAAAGAAATGGAGACGAAAGCGGAATCAAAAGCCTCTTTCTATATCCCAGGAGAAAATCCTGCCTTTCGCCATGTTAAGGTCTCTGGAGAGAATGGCTTTTATACAGTATCAATTGAAGGGCGTCTAAAAAGCGGAAAGCTATGGTATACAGTTGAAGATGGCCATAATGAACTGCTGCCTGAAAAGGGAGTATCAGCACGTTCAAATAACTGGGAGAACTTTAAGATAAAAGTAAGCATTTCTGTTGATAAACTGCCTGAAAACGGATCATTGATTTTGCATTTATATGAAAAAAGCCATGAAGACGGACATATTATTAATTCCTTTCCTGTTATCCTGGAAAGGAGATAAAAAAGAAGCTGGCAGCCATCGAGGCTGCCAGCTTCTTTTTAGCGATTCTGCGAATATTGTTCAAGCTCCTGCTGCATCTCCCGCAGCTGTGCCTGTTCAGCCGCATTGGAATTGGCAAACGCGGAACTTAAAGCATTTTTCGCGCGGGAAACAGTTTCTTCGCCTGCAGAATTTTTAGCTATTTCCACATATTTTCTGGCTTCCTGAAATAGTCTGTTTCCCATCGTTATATTCCTCCGAGGGATGATTCTTTCACATTAGCTAATTTTTGGGCTTCCGCCTCTGCATAGGTCATGTGGTACGGGATACGTTCATCATGCTTACTAACAGTATCAACACCCTGTTGTACGAAGCGTTTTGATTTATTACGTTTACCCATTCGAATCCCCTCCATGAAAGAGTTTAAAGCAGCATTGTGCTGCTCCATCCTTTAGTATGCTCTATAGGAATGATTTAAAAAGGGAATTTAATGGACTGATTACTATTTAATTCTTTTTGTTCATTTGCTTACAGTGCTTTAAGGTTTAATAATTCATTTAGATAGATTCCGATTCCATCTTCCTCGTTGGTTAGGGTGACTTCATTGGCAATATTTTTAACCTGGTCTATAGCATTGCCCATGGCAATCCCGTAGCCTGCAAATTCAAGCATTTCAAGATCATTGTCTTCATCACCGAAAGCTATGATCCGCTCAGGCGGTATTTGGAAGTAATCAGCTGCTTTTTGGAGGCCAACGGCTTTATTCAGACCTGTTTTTACGATTTCAATGACATGCCATGGAGCCGCCCAGCGACGGTGGTCAATCACTTCGGCATGGACTTCAGAAAGATGGGCTCTAATTGTTTTTACATGTTCTTCATCTGTATGGATCAGCATGCTTGTCGGATTATCATTAAGATAATTGCGCAAATCTCCAGTCGTAATTTTGGGATCGCCAAAACCGAAGATATCCAGAAGCTTTTCATCATGGTAATGCAGGTAAACATCATCTATAACTTCTGCTACAATATTATGAACTGTATAACTATTAACTGCTTCGACAATTTCCTTTGCAACGTTCATTTGCAAAGGTGTGTGATAAACTCCCCAATTATGATCTTTAGGATGATGTATATAAGCACCATTGAAATTGACTATTGGCGTAGTCAAGCCCATTTCACGATAGTAAATTTCGCTGGAGCGATATGGCCTACCTGTGGCAATCATCACTTCATGTCCTTGTTCACGTGCCTTTTGAATAATCATTTTAGTTTTAGCTGAGATGGTTTTGTCATCTTTTAATAATGTTCCATCAAGGTCCAGTGCAATTAAATGTTTTTCTGCCATAAGATCTCCTTCTAAGCGCTCAGCACTTTTTCTTAAGAATAAAACTGCAGATAGCGGACTGCAGCAAATTGCTTATCTTGAAGTATGCCCCGCTTTTCTTTTAAGTGTAAAGGTTTTGGAAAAAAAAAGTCTACATGTTAAACTGAAAAAATAGAAAGAATTTACATCATGACAAGAGCGTAAGCTTTTACAAAATCATTTTATACATATATGTTATCAATATTATTATAATTTTGTAAAAAAAATCACTTGTGCCCTAACAGATTTAGGAGGAAGAACTGTGGTTGTTATTGAACATAAGCATTTCAAAGAAATTCCTGTTCTTGAACTTGCCAGGCAGGAAGTAAAGGGGGAACGCTTGCCATTCATTATTTTCGTTCATGGCTTTACGAGTGCCAAAGAACATAATCTGCATTATGCCTATCTGCTTGCTGAAAAAGGGTTCAGGGTGGTGCTTCCGGACACTTTACTTCATGGGGAAAGATCTGAAGGTTTATCAGGCAGCGATTTAAATTTCAAGCTATGGGATATTGTTCTGAATACCATTGCGGAATTGAACATAATCAGGGATGTCTATGAGGATGCAGATTTGATCGACCAGGGAAGAATAGGGCTTGTGGGCACCTCCATGGGAGGAATAGTCACTTTGGGCGCCTTGACCCAGTATGAGTGGGTCAAGGCTGCAGTAAGCCTTATGGGTATGCCGTATTATGAAAAATTTGCACAGCTTCAGCTGGATGAATTGAAGAAGAATAAGGTTGAAATTCCGCTTTCCAGCGAAGAACTGGCAGATCTGCTGGGGACTTTAAGGGAGCGTGATTTAAGTCTTCAGCCTGAAAAACTCGGAGGAAGGCCTCTTATGTTCTGGCATGGCAAAAAAGACCCGGTTGTGCCTTATTCCTATACATACCAATTTTATGATACCATTCAGCCCTTATATAGTGACTCACCTGAAAACCTCATGTTCATATCAGATGAACAGGCAGGGCATAAAGTAAGCAGGGAAGGGCTGCTGGAAACGGTTAAATGGTTCGGGGAACATCTATAACCAACATTTTTTCAATTCATTTAAATATTTGTTAAGATAAAGATAAAGTAAATAATGAAGGAGTGCTGCAGATATGGACCAGGATTTAAAAGACAGCATCATGGGTGCGCTTGAACTTGTTGTTGACCCGGAGCTGGGGATAGATATTGTAAACTTAGGCTTAGTATATGATGTTAAAATGGAAGAGGAAGGGAAAGCCGTAGTAGATATGACTCTTACATCCATGGGCTGTCCTTTGGCAGGAACAATTGTTGAACAAGTAAAGTCAGCTTTGGCTGATATTCCAGAAGTAAAGGACACTGAAGTGAACATTGTCTGGAACCCGCCTTGGTCTAAAGACAGAATGTCCCGCTATGCAAAAATTGCACTAGGCGTACAATAAGATTGAATCTTAAAAAACAGCTGGAGTATTTTCCAGCTGTTTTTTTATGCCCTTGCTTGTAATTTTTTGAACGTAACTCTGTACATGAGCATTGTATGTGAGGTAGTTCACTTATTTAACATGCCGATTATCCTATAATAACGATGGAAAGACAAAATTGCGTTGATGAAACAGCCAGGATTGAGCTGTTTAGGAGGCATTTCAAATGGGATTTGATAGAAATTTTAATAATGACCCTTTTATTGTGATATGGGAATTAACAAGGGCATGCCAGCTAAAATGTCTGCATTGCCGAGCGGAAGCGCAATACAAGAGAGATCCGCGAGAGCTTTCTTTTGATGAAGGGAAGTATTTGATTGACCAAATCAAGGAAATGAACAACCCTATGCTTGTTTTTACTGGTGGAGATCCATTAATGAGGCAGGATGTATTCGACATTGCCGAATATGCTGTAAAAAAAGGCGTGCGTGTTTCGATGACGCCCAGTGCGACACCCAATGTAACAAAAGAAGCTATTGAAAAAGCTAAAAAGGTCGGCTTAGCTCGATGGGCTTTCAGCCTTGATGGGCCAAATGCGGAAATCCATGACCATTTTAGAGGTACTTCCGGATCCTTTGATTTAACGATCGAAAGGATTAAATATTTGCACGAGCTTGAAATACCAGTCCAGATTAATACAGTTATTTCGCGTTATAATATAGATTATCTTGAGGAAATGGCTAAGGTTGTCGAAGAACTCAAATGTGTTCTTTGGAGTGTGTTCTTCCTCGTCCCAACAGGAAGAGGGCAGGAAAAAGATATGATTTCTCCGGTTGAACATGAGAAGGTATTTACATGGCTGTATAACTTAAGCAAAAAAGTTACTTTCGATATCAAGACAACAGCTGCCCAGCATTACCGCCGAGTAGTCATTCAGCAAAAAATGAAGGAAGCGAAGGCTCAGAATGAGGACATTCAATATCTTGATGCACTTACACAGCAAGGGCTAACGGGTTCTATAGATGGTTTAGGCAGGGCACCTAAAGGAGTAAATGACGGAAATGGATTTGTTTTCATTTCACATATTGGGGATGTTTATCCCAGCGGGCTGCTGCCTGTTAAAGCAGGGAATGTAAGGGAACAGCCACTTGCTGAAATATACAGGGAATCGCCAATTTTTAAAAACCTCAGAAATCCTGATAAGTATAAAGGGAAATGCGGACTATGCGAGTTCCGTTATGTATGCGGGGGATCCAGATCACGGGCATTTGCCATGACAGGGGATTATATGGAAAGCGAGCCGTTTTGTGTCTATATTCCAAAGGCACATAGAAAGAAAGAGGCAAAATCATAAAAGAAAGAGGAGTGCAGTTAAGATGCACTCCTATTCGATGCTGCAATATACGGCAGGGCAGTTTTCACAGCCTATTTCATTTTTTAAATATTGAAGATCTTTGACTGTGATTTTTCCATTTAGAATGGTGATGATGCCGTCTTTTTTCAGTTCACCCAGTATCCGGTTGGTGCTTTCCCTGGAGGTGCCGCAGAAATTCCCAAGTTCTTGATTCGTAAGGGGCAGATCAATGAGTATGCCGCCCATAACCTTAATGCCATAGCTGTTAGTCATTCTGATAAGGGTTGAATAAAGGGCACCTTTTTTTCCATTAAGGACGAGATCTCTAAATTTGGTCTGTGTATTACGGAAGTGGTCGCTCATCCATTTCATAAATTCATAAGCTAATGTACTATTTTTTAAAATCTCCCTTTCCAGGACATCTTTTTTTATCACAGCAACTTCACCAGCTTCAAGCACTAAAGCATTTAATAAATATTTAGGGTCACTGGTAAATAGGGTCAGCTCACCAATGATTTCATTTTCTCCGCATATCCTGAAAGTGAGTTCTCTGCCATCTGCTGTTATCTTGCTGATTTGTATCTTGCCTGAAAGTATAATATAAAGCTCATCAGCATCCATACCTTCCTGAAAAATGTAGGCCCCTTTGGGGGTTTTCATACGCCGGTCTGCGAAATGAAGAAGCTCTTTAATCTCTATGGAATGTGTCGGTTTAATGGCTGTACGAGGCATGTTGACCCTCCTTCATAAAACAACTGTCTTTTTTCACAATAATATCATTTGTATAGTGAAAACATTGCCGGCTTTTGTGTCTTTATTGTGGCAAATTCTATTGAAATGGCGTGTCTTTGCTATTATACAAACAATTCCCTATTAACATTGAAACGATTGTATGTTCTAATAGTAGAAGCCCTTAATTTGAGATACTGGGTTATTTCTGTTATTTTAAGGGAAAGGCTAAAATATACATCTGTATAGAAAGCTTTTTTAAGTCACTCTTTATATGGAGTTGAACGAAATGGCTAAAACAATCGTAAAAGATAAATTGAATAGACCTTTAAGAGACCTTCGCATTTCTGTCATTGACCGCTGTAATTTCCGCTGTCAATACTGCATGCCGGCAGAAATATTTGGGCCGGATTTTGCTTTCCTTCCAAAAAACGAGCTCCTGAGCTATGAAGAAATTGAACGGCTGGCTAAAATTTTTATAAGCCTTGGAGTGGAGAAGATCAGGTTAACAGGCGGAGAACCGCTTATGAGAAAGGACATGCCTAAACTTGTAAAAATGCTTTCAGACATTGAGGGCTTAAAAGATATAGGACTAACCACAAATGGTGTATTGCTGCCCAAGCATGCGAAAGATTTAAAGGAAGCAGGACTGGTGAGGGTTAACATCAGTCTTGACAGCCTGGATGATGAGCTGTTTGGAAAAATAAACGGACGCAATGTGGGTGTCAAACCAGTTCTTGAAGGAATCGAGGCAGCAAAAGAAGCAGGGCTTGGCGTCAAGCTTAATATGGTCGTTAAAAAAGGCCTGAATGATTCTGAAATTGTCCCGATGGCTAAGTTCTGCAAAGATAACGGCTTACAGCTCCGCTTTATTGAATACATGGATGTCGGCAGTACAAACGGCTGGAAGATGGACGAGGTTGTTACCAAAAAAGAAATTTATCACATGTTAAAGGAACATTATTTATTGGAACCGGTAGATCCGGATTATTTCGGAGAGGTTGCCAAGCGATACCGATATAAGGGGACTGATGTGGATGTTGGGTTTATTACATCTGTTTCTGAATCGTTCTGTTCAAGCTGCACACGTTCAAGATTGTCAGCAAACGGCCAAATTTTTACATGCCTTTTCAATGGAGAAGGCCATGATCTGAAGGGATTTATGAGAAAAGGCGCAACGGATGAAGAAATTACCGATCGGATTATTAATATTTGGAACGAAAGAAAAGACAGATATTCAGACGAACGGACTGAAGAAACCATTGCCAGCAGGAAAAAGATTGAAATGTCCTATATTGGAGGATAAAAAAAGCATGCTTTGCTGTGTCATGAGAAATGGACATAGCCGGGCAGGCTTTTTATTTTGTATTTTAGACTGCAAAAAAACTGCAGCCGTTATTGGCTGCAGATCAAGATGTTTATATATACCGTGGAAATAGAATGTTATTTTCAAGGTGAACATGCATGAAAGTTTGGCTTTCAAGATCTTCCAGCCGCTTATACACAAGGCGGTATGAGCCGCATGCATCTGCTGGAGGAGTATAATCAGAAGTAATTTCCCTCAATTCCTTTAAAATTGAACCTGCATGATCATGCTCTTTCTCAAGCTCCCGGATATAGCTGATGATTTCTTCGCGATTTTCAGCCTGGGGGTCATCAAGCTTCAGAAGCATTGGAAAAACTGACTCTTCCTCTTTAGAAGTATGTTCAAGAAGCTCGTGCTTCAGCTCAAAGAATAATTGATGGACTTGTAAAAGCTCCTCGTGGCTTTCTCCATGGACTCTTGAGACCTTTGTTACATATGGGCTTAATAGGGATAGTTCCTCCTCAAGAGGACGATGATATCGTTTGATGACATGTTCAATAATAACTTCTGATGTACTGTCAGTCCATACTTCTAAATCATCGGTTTGGTTTTCCTTCTGAATAACCTCGTTCAATTCTTTAATCAGAACGTCCATATTGGCAGACTGCTCTGAAACTGCACGCACCAGCGGAATATTTCCACCGCAGCAAAAATCAATGCGATGACGTTTAAAAACATCACTTGTCTTTGGAAATTCATTTACAATATCTTTTACCAGGGGGTCTTCTGTAAGCAGTATGGTCATTGAATTTTCCTCCTTCTATCTTGTGAACTATCTAAAGAATAAACGAATTTCCTTTTTTATTTGGTGACGGGCATCACACTTGCAGGCTTTTTATAAAGTTTTTTGGGTAGTCTATTTTCGCATAAATTGTTGTTCTTTGCCTATCAATGTTGTCCGTTGATTTCCGCTCCAGGCTGCTCGCTTTCCGCGGGGCGGGCGGTGAGCCTCCTCAACGCTCCGCGTCTGCGGGGTCTCACCTGTCCCGCTACTCCCGCAGGACTTTGAATAAGCTTCGTTGAGTAAACACCGCACGAAGAAAATGCGAATGCATTTTCGAGGATCTCGCACCTTCCGCTACAATCAACTTAGTAAATAATATAAAAAAAGCAACAAACCTTACGAAAACAGCCTTTGGGTAAAACCATGCACATATGGAACTGAAAGTGTGATGATTGTCATGTTATAAGTTTTCATGTACGTTTATAATAATTGAAATAGAAAAAGCGTTAAGAAAAGTACATAGGAGCTGATATCATGCTGGAAAAAAGAACTCCCATTCCTGTTGCTGATGCAGTAAAAAAAATCATGGCATATCAATTAAACGGAAGTGCAGAATACGTATCCATTAATGAAAGCAACGGCCGTTTTCTGGCAGAAGATTTAAAAGCGACACATGATGTCCCTCATTTTGATCGATCACCATATGATGGTTTTGCTGTCCGTTCTGCAGACACAAAGGAAGCTTCATTGGAAAATCCCGTCATATTTGAGGTGGTAGACCACATTGGCGCCGGACATGTGACATCCAAAAAAATTGGTCCATTCCAGGCAGTAAGAATTATGACTGGTGCCCAAATGCCTGAAGAATGTGATGCCGTTGTAATGCTTGAACTGGCAAAAGCATATGAAGAAGACGGTAAGAATTTTATGTCCATTAAACGCACCTATAATCCTGGAGACAATGTTTCCTTCAAGGGCGAAGATGCGAAGGAAGGAGATTCCCTGGTTAAAAAGGGGACAAAAATCAACCCTGGAATTCAGGCTATTCTTGCTACCTTTGGCTATGCCGAGGTACCGGTTGCAAAGAAGCCTGTTATCGGATTATTTGCAACAGGCACCGAGCTATTGGAAGTTCACGAACAGCTGCAGCCGGGGAAAATCAGAAATAGCAATGCCCATATGATAGCAGCGCAAATTGAAAGGGCTGGAGCAGAAGTTGTTTATTATGGAAAACTCCCTGACGAATTTGATACTTGTTTCAATGCTGTGAAGGAAGCTTTGAACAGTGTGGATATGCTGATTACTACGGGTGGCGTATCTGTGGGGGATTTTGATTATCTGCCGGGAATTTATGAAAAGCTTGCGGCAGAGGTCCTTTTCAACAAGGTTGCGATGAGGCCCGGCAGTGTGACAACAGTTGCCCAGCATGAAGGGAAGCTGCTGTTTGGACTTTCCGGAAATCCTTCTGCCTGCTATGTAGGGTTTGAGCTTTTTGCAAGACCGATCATCCGGAAAATGCTGTTCTCTGAGAAACCGCACTTAAGAAAAGAAACAGCAGAGCTCGTGGCCGAGTTTCCAAAAGCAAACCCATTTACACGATTTGTCCGGACTGCTGTGAACTATTCAAGAGGCAGACTGGAGGCAGCGCCAAGCGGAGTGGATAAATCAAACATTGTGATGAGTCTCGCCGGCGCGAATTCACTAATGATCCTGCCAGGCGGTACCAGAGGCTATGGCAAGGGCGACATTGTTGATGTGCTATTGCTTGAGGACCATGAAGGAAGCGAATGGCCATGGTAAAGGAACCTGTCATTTTTCAGGTATCCGGCTTTCAAAACAGCGGAAAAACAACCTTGGTAAATAAATTGATTTCCGGATTAAAAGGGAAGGGCCTTTCTGTCATTGCCATTAAGCATCATGGCCATGGCGGCAAGCCCGAGACCCCGGAAGGAAAGGATTCCAGCAGTCATATTGAATCAGGAGCAGCGGCTTCAATTGTTGAAGGTGGCGGCAGACTTCTTTTACAAGCTGAGAAGAAAAGCTGGAGCCTGGAGGAACAGATCAGGATTGCCATGCAGCTGCAGCCTGATGTAGTACTTATTGAAGGTCATAAAATGGCTTCATACCCTAAAGCACTCCTGCTCAGAAGTGGTGAAGATCTGTACCTTATGGAGGAACTGACAAATATCTGTGCACTCTTCAGCTGGGAAGATAAAGTGATTAAGCACAAGGCTGCAGATTTGGAAACTCCGTTTTTCAGCATTCATAATCCAAAAGGCACTGAGTGGATTATTGAGTATTTAGTGGGCGAAAGTAAGAAAAGGAAATAAGATTATTCAAAACAGTCCATTTTATTTTGGGCTGTTTTTTATAATTCTCTGAAAGTTGAACGTTTTGTGGCGATGTGTTTACCAGTGATAATCTTCACTTATTATTTACCGGGAAAATTATATATTATTGGCAGAAAGCAGCGGGGAGGTATTGAAGATGAAGTTATTTATGCCAAAGCAGCATGGAGCCTGGGTAATGCTGATTCTGCCATTTTGGCTCGGAGCGGCTGCATCTGATATTATTTGGTCTCATATCCCGTTCTTTTTAGGATGGATATTATTATATCTGGCTACTTATCCGGGCCTTCTTCTTTTTAAAAGAAAAAGAATGGCTTTTTATGCGAAGTGGACTTCTATTTATCTGGTTCCGGCTATTTTACTGCTATTAATTCCTTTACTGGTAAGGCCATCGATTATCATCTTTGGACTTCTTATGATTCCTTTTTTTATTATTAATGCAAGCTATTCGTCTAAAAATAGAGATAGGGCATTAGGTAACGACTTTAGTGCCATCTGTGCATTTTCAATAGCAGGCCTTGCAAGCAGCTACTTGCCGCATGGGGAAATTACACCGCTGGCCTGGACAGTATTTGCAGCTTCCATTTTATTTTTTGCCGGAAGCACTTTCTATGTAAAATCGATGATCAGGGAAAAGAGGAACATTTCCTTCAAATGGATTTCGTGGATCTTTCATGCTGCGGTACCGATTCTCTGGCTGCTGGCAGGCGGATGGATTGTATCTGCAGCGTTTCTTCCCAGCCTTTTTCGGTCCATTGCATTTTATGGGAAATCATTTACACCTAAAAAAATTGGGATATATGAAATTGCGAATGCAGCCATATTCTTTTTCATGTTATTACTTGCCATTCACAATTAATGACCGGCCTGACCAGGCCGGTTTTTCAATTTATCCAGAAATAGATATTCCGAGTAAAAATAAATATTAGAAATCTTTAAAACTTCAGTAAAATAGGTTGCAATTTTTTCTTACAGTTTCTATAATAAGAGAAACATAAATTCATAAATATGTATATAAATGATTAAATATACAATCGAGTGTGGAAGGAGCAATTATGAACGTTTCAATTATCGGAACAACCGGATATGGGGGTGCGGAATTGCTCCGTATCCTGAAACAGCATCCAGAATTTAATATTATATCGATCCATTCAACAAAAGAAAATCTCCCCATTTGGAATGAATATCCTCATCTATATGAAATTATTGACAAGAACTTACAGGGGATTGATTCAGCTCAAATAGCAGACCAATCTGATATTGTTTTTCTGGCAACGCCATCTGGAGTATCAGGGAAACTTGCTGAAAGTTTTTCTGGCAAGGATATAAAGGTAATTGACCTTTCCGGTGATCTTCGAATCCCGGCTCAAGCCTATCTGGAGTGGTATAAACACGCTCCTGCAAACGAATCTCTTGTAGAAAAAGCAGTATATGGGCTTCCTGAGTGGCATCATGACGAAATAGCTTCCGCAGAAATCATATCTAATCCTGGGTGCTATCCAACAGCTGCTCTGCTAAGTCTGGCACCAGTTGTAAAAGAAAATTTAATAAAACCAGAAAGCATTGTGGTCGATGCAAAATCCGGCGTTTCAGGGGCAGGAAGGGCGCTTTCAAGATCAACAAGCTATGCAGAAGCTAATGAAAACCTGCGTGTTTATAAGGTAAATCAGCATCAGCATACACCAGAGATCGAGCAGCAGCTGCTGAATTGGAATTCCGCAATAATGCCGATCACATTCACGACCCATCTTCTTCCTATAACAAGAGGAATTATGACAACCAGCTATGTTCAGCTGACAAAAGAATACACTTCTTCTCAAATTATTGAACTTTATCAATCAGTCTATGAAAAACAACCATTTATTCGAATTCGTCCTGAAGATTCTTTCCCTTCCGTCAAAGAGGTGGCAGGCTCTAATTTTTGCGATATAGGTGTCCATGTAGATTCCAGAACGGGCAGACTGACAATAGTTTCAGTGATTGATAATTTAATGAAGGGTGCTGCCGGGCAGGCTGTACAAAATGCCAATATAATGAGCGGATTGGATGAAGCAGCGGGTCTCGGATTTGTTCCGCTCTATCCATAAGGAGGAAAGATAAATGCAATTAGTATCTCAAACTGAAGTAACCGAACTGCCGACAGGCAGCATCATAACACCGAAAGGCTTTTCAGCAGCTGGCGTTCATGCCGGGCTGCGCTATTCAAAAAAGGACCTGGGAATTATATTAAGCGATACTCCTGCACAATGTGCAGCTGTCTATACAACAAGCCATTTTCAGGCTGCCCCTCTAAAAGTTACACAGGAAAGCATTGCAGCAGAAGGCCTCATACAGGCTGTCATTGTAAATAGTGCATGTGCCAATGCCTGTACAGGGGACCAGGGGCTAAAGGATGCTTATCAAATGAGAAAATCAGCTGCAGATAAATTCAATTTAAAGGAGCAGCATGTGGCGGTTGCCTCTACTGGTGTCATTGGGGAATATATGCAGATGGATAAGATAGAAGAGGGCATTAAGATGCTGAAGCCCGGCAATGAGGCAATACATTCAGAGGATTTTCAAACATCCATATTAACAACGGATTTAGTGATGAAGAAGTGCTGCTATTCGGCAGTCATCGATGGGAAAACCGTTACTATGGGCGGTTCGGCAAAGGGGTCTGGAATGATTCATCCCAATATGGCAACCATGCTTGCGTTCATCACAACAGATGCAAATATAGACTGCGGTGATTTGCAATTTGCATTAAAACAGGTTACCGATCGAACGTTCAATCAGATAACCGTTGATGGAGATACCTCAACAAATGATATGGTAATGGTCATGGCCAATGGAACCAGCGGTATAAATAAACTTTCGCCGGAACATCCAGATTGGGATGTATTTATACAGATGCTTTCTCAAACAAGTGAAAGTCTTGCCAAACAGATTGCAAAAGATGGTGAGGGGGCAACAAAGCTGATAGAAGTGGAGGTATCGGGGACAAAAACGGATGACGATGCAAGAATGATTGCTAAGCAGATTGTTGGCTCGAACCTTGTTAAAACTGCTGTATATGGAGCGGATGCCAATTGGGGCAGAATTATAGGGGCAATCGGACAGAGCCAGCCGTCTATTGATCCGTCTTCGGTAGATATCGCAATCGGACCTATAGCTATGCTGCAAAATAGTGTTCCACTTGCATTTTCTGAAGAAGAAGCAAAAGAGTACTTATCCAATGCCGCCATTCAGATTACTGTGGATCTTCATCAGGGAGCAGGCAAAGGGAAGGCCTGGGGATGTGACTTATCCTATGATTATGTCAAAATCAATGCAAGCTATCGTACCTGAGGGGGATGCCATTTGAAAAGTATAGTCATTAAGTGCGGAGGCAGTGTAATGGAAGAGCTGGGAGAAGCTTTTTTTGATAGTCTTTTAGTGTTAAAGAATGAAGGATACCAGATTGTTTTTGTTCATGGAGGCGGCCCCGCAATTAACAGCATGCTGGAACTTTATAATATCCCTCATGAATTTGTCAATGGGCTAAGAAAAACGACTCCGGAAGTTCTGGAGGTAGCAGAGATGGTCTTGTCAGGACAATCCAACCGCAAGCTTACCTCAATGATCGAACTGCATGGTTTGAGAGGGTTTGGCGTAAATGGAAGTGATGCGGGATTACTAAAGGCAGAATTTATCAATCAGGATGAGCTTGGACTTGTTGGTGAAATAACGTCTGTAAATCAGTCAGTACTGGAAATGTTATTTAACGAAGATCTGGTCCCTGTCATTACTCCTATTGCAGCTGCAGAAGGCGGCACGAAACTGAATATCAATGCCGATTATGCGGCGGCAGCCGTTGCCAATGCGATTAAAGCTGAACATTGCATCTTTGTAACTGATGTAAAAGGAATTTTCATTGACGGTAACCTCTCTCCCCAGCTTGACGCGGATGAAATTAAACAGCATATTAACGATAAAAAAATTACAGGCGGAATGATTCCTAAAGTTACCTCTGCCTTGAACCTAATCAGCAAAGGGCTAAATAGCGTAATGATTGTATCAGGAAAAGAAAAGTTTTATGAGGAAGGCATATGGATCGGTACGAATGTATCTGCCAAGAAGGAGGTTTTAACTTGAGTAATCTATTTCCAACGTATGCCCGGTGGGAAGTGGAGCCGGAAAAAGCAGAAGGAAGCTATCTTATTGATAAAAATGGGAAACGCTATTTGGACTTCACATCAGGGATCGGAGTCTGCAATCTTGGTCACCGTCCAGCAGCAGTACAAGAATCAATCAATGAGCAGCTGAATAAATTCTGGCATGTTTCCAATTTATTTATGCAGGATCAGCAGGAGGCTGCAGCAAAGGCTCTCTCTGAAGCTGCGGGCATGGACCTCGTATTCTTTGCCAACAGTGGAGCAGAAGCAAATGAAGCAGCGATAAAGCTTGCAAGAAAAGCTTCGGGACGGAAAAAAATCATTACTTTTCAGCAATCATTCCACGGGAGAACCTTTGCCACTATGGCCGCAACGGGCCAGGAAAAAATTAAAAAAGGCTATGGTTCCATGCTTGAGACTTTTAAGTATGTTCCTTTTAATGATATTAATGCATTGAAGGATGAGATTGATGCGGAAACAGCGGCAGTTATGCTGGAAATTGTACAGGGTGAAGGCGGGATTCACATTGGGAATCAGGAGTTTCTAACAAAAACAGAGCAGCTTTGCAAAGAATATGGAGCGCTGCTGATTGTAGATGAA
>NZ_CAXQGS010000099.1:0-27887 GCF_964223445.1 Cytobacillus sp. | reverse complement strand
CATATCCCACGGAAGCAAGTATCCTGTCAAGCCAAGAGCCAACATTACGAAGAAAATCAGTACTCCGACAACCCAGTTCAATTCACGAGGTTTCTTATAAGCGCCCTGGAAGAACACACGAAGTGTATGTAAGAACATCATGACGATGACAAGGCTCGCACCCCAGTGATGCATTCCGCGGACAATTTGTCCAAACGCTACTTGATTTTGAAGGTAGTACACAGATTCCCAGGCATTCTTGATGTCCGGAACATAATACATTGTCAGGAACATACCGGATAAAATTTGAATTACAGTTACAAAGAACGTCAGACCGCCAAAACAGTAAACGAATGCAGAGAAGTGATGTGCAGGGTTTACATGTTCAGGAACTTCGTGGTCGGCAATATCCCGCCAAATCGGCGTAATATCTAAACGTTCATCTACCCAATCATAAATTTTGTTTAACAATTATTACGCCTCCTTTCGCGGTTCAGCCTTGCCTAAATACAAAAAGCCATCTTTTTCTGTGTAAGGAAATACATCTAGCGCTGCAACCGGCGGTGTACCTGGAACGTTTGTCCCATCCTTTGTATAAAGGCCGCCATGGCAAGGGCAGTAGAAATGATCAGGGTTTGATTTGTCAGTATTCCAGTCAACTACGCACCCTAAATGCTTACATACTGGAGACAATGCTACAATTTCACCTTTTTCATCCTTATAAACCCAAGCAGTGCCGGTAACTTCGGATGTGTACCAAGCATCCTGCTGTTCAAATGTGTAATCAACCCTTGTTGGCGTTTCAGTAATTTCAGCCACTTTTTGCTTTGTTGGGATAAAATCACTCTCACCAGCTGCCTGCAATACAGGATCGACCGCAAAACGGACCATCGGCATCAGCATGCCAGCTGCCATGAAACCGCCTACACCAGTAAGTGTATAGTTTAGGAATTGACGTCTAGAAACTCGATTTTTGCTCATACTTTTCCCCCCTCTATTATGAAGTTAAGTCCAACGGACAAAATTCAACACAATATAAAACTAGGACATAACAATGATATATCAATCTTTATGTAAGGTCAATATAATCCTTTGGCGAAACATGTAAATAGAGCGACTTAACATTCACACTATTCACCATTTTGCCACTTTTGGACGAATAAATTCAACAGCTGCTTTACCTGGTCATCCAGAATGGAATTTCGATAGTTTTCATTCATATGCTCAAGAGGCAGGGATGGCAGCCAAATCAAACCTCCTTCCAAGCGGTCTTCAAGTGATTTCCACATGCTGTCAGAAGTTAGAAGGAATATGTGCTTAAATCCCTGTGCCTTCAATTCTGCTTCCCATTTGCCCAAGCCGCTGAGCAGGCTGTCTTCCCCTGCTGATTTCAGATAGGCATAGCCAGGAAGCATGATCAGCCGCCCTCTGAATTGCCGTTCAAGCTGCACACTTAGAAGCGATATAAATTCTGTCATGGCTACTGACTGTTTGATATCATCGCCAAATGATACCGGAAGGAGCGGCAGAACTGCAGTGTCTACATATTGCTTTTCTTTAAGGAACATTTCGATATCCTGGGATACCCATTTCATATCATTCACTCCATTACATATATTTGCCTCCCTTAATATATCATTAATGATTAGAGTGCTTCAAATCAGATTACGCTATAAGGTCGCTGACAAAATAAGAGCCCTGCTTTTATAAAAGCAAGGCTTAGGTTATTTCTATTTTATTCAGCTGCTGAGTCAAAATGTTAAAGGCTTTTTTATCCTGCTTATCCAGTGCTTCATCAATCAGCTCAAGGAGTTTTTCTCTTCTGAATTTCTCCAGGCTTTCTGTCAGGAACCTTTCAGCGATCAGCCGGTCCTTTTCATTAATCTGCAGTGTTTTTGGCATAAAGGGGTTTTCCTCCATGACAGCTGCATACTGATGGGCTTTGTTGGAAGCATGGAAATTAAGCTGAATGTAAATCTCTTCATCCCTGTTTAAGCGGATATCATGGAAGGACTTCTCCGCATCTGTGGTCATTACATTCTCTTTATAAAAACGGAAAGGTACTTCATCCACACAATGGGTGGACATGATGAGGCCTCTTGGACAATACTGTGCCTGCTCCACAAAATGCACTTTCTCCATAAGCTGGTCATGGCTCATCAAATAATTGAGAATCCATACGCATTCTCTTCTTTTGAGCTGATAATGGTTTAAAAACCAGCGGATAAAATCTTTTTTCTCGTTGACAGATACAGGGGTCGCCATTTTTGATTCCCTCCTCTGCTTACAGACAAATTTGGCCTAACTGAAATTACAATAAGGTCACCCTTCGCTTAAAAAAGCAGTTTCCTCATTTAAGCAAGAAAATCATCAGTGAGTCTTTCCAGAACATCGAGATACTCTTCATTGCCTGGCTCCAATTTAATTAGTGTATTAAAAATTTCGGCAGCCTCTTCCCTTTTTCCTTCCTCTGCTAAAAAATATCCGTAATCTGAAAGAAAATCAGGCTGCTGTTTAAAGAAAGTATATGCAAGCTGATATTTGTTTAATGCCTCTGAATATTCTTCAGTATGCTGAAAGGCAACAGCTGAATCCCAAATAAGCTGCGGCTCTTCAAGCTCATTCAAAATATCAGTGATCTCGATTACATCTTCATATTTTTCCTGCTGGAGAAGCAGTCTATTTAAATAAATGGCTGCCTGGACATATTCGGGATCCAGCGCAAGAGCCTGCCTGAACATATCTTCAGCTTCTTTTTCATTGCCATTTTTCAGGGCGAGCTTACCGCCATAGAAGAATAGTTCTTTATTAAATTCATCCTGTTTTATGCCTTCCTTCACCGCTTCAAGGCCTTTTCCAGCCTCTTCCTCCCGCTCGTATGCCTGAGCAAGGTATAAATACAGTGAATGATACTCGGGGTCAAGTTCCTTCAGTTCTGTCAATTTTTCAATTGCTGTACGGTTAAAGCCTGCTTGCAGCGCTGTAAAAGCATAGCTGAAAAGGGTATTAATCTCCAGTTTATCATCAAGCGCTTTTTCGTAATAAGGAAGGGCTTCCTCAAATGCCCCTCCTGCGCTGAGAATATCCGCCATTCTCTGATTTACATTTATGCCTGCAATGACTTCCTCTTTCCCGAGAACATTTTCGTAAATCCGTTTTGCTTCCAGGAATCTTCCCTGCTCTGCATAGAGTTCACCCAGAGCAAAATCTACTATTACTTCATCAGGCAATATTTCTTTTGCTTTCAGCAGCTTTTGTTCGCTGACCTCGAATAGACCATCCATTTGATAAAGGTCTGCTAATAGGAGAAGCGACTGCGGAAAGCTTGGGTCATGCTCATTTATTCTTTCGAGAACGAGGATGGCTTCCTCTTCATGTCCAAGATCAATATGTGTTTCAGCTAACAGAACCAGCAGTTCCCCTTCTTCCGGATATGCTTCCAGAAGACGTTCATATAATGCTTTTGATTCCTCAAGGAATCCATACTGGAACAGTTCTTCTGCCAGCAGGAACCTTTCTTCATGTGAACCATCCAGCAGTATTTGCTGATAGCTCTCCAATGCTTCTTCGTGATGACCGTTTTCTAATAGAGTAATGATTTTATTTACTTTATCCATACTAAGTTCCTTTCGAATGCTAATCGGCTATTTTAAAGTAAGCTGGTGTACTGATTTTAACATGCTCGCCGTACCCTGAACGAAAAATCACTTCCTGTCCGGCTCGTATTACTTTTCCCTTCAGAACAGAGACAGCAAGTTTATCTCTATGATAATGAAACAGCTGTGATTCTTCAACGGTAAGACCTTCACCAGGTTTTTCGTATAAATTATAGCTGACTTCACTACCCTGATGGATATTTCCTTTTAACGGGTAAATTCCTGCCTTGGATAGGACTGACCGGGATAGCGGTTCGTGTTCGTTCAGCTCATTTGGCATAGAAGGGATTTTCTGCTCCTGCATCAGTTTTTTCCATAATGTATTAATTCTGCTTTTCTCCTTTTCGTTCCTGCATGCAAAGATAGGGGCAAGCGGGCAATTGTAAGGAAACATAGCTTCACGCAGCCAACCCCATGGAACAGCTTCAAGCTCCTTTGCATCCTGTATTTCAACAAAGACAACAGGAATCCTTTCCCTCTTGCATCTTCTCATAAAAGAAGGTGTGAGGAGACGTACAGGAATCTTAACACCAATAATATAATCGATTGGGCTGCTTAACAAACTTGCCTTAAAGCATTTAAGATCACTCTTCATGGAATATTCATGTTTTACAGGTGCGGCTGTCAGGAAAGCAGTACAGCCTTTTAATAGGAACTCCCTTATATAATACTCTTTGAGTTCTGAAAAAGACATTTCCAGCGGTATAGATGTATCCAGAACCACAAATCCTGCAGCCATAATAAATGCTTCGGCATCCATTCTGGCAAACTGAAACCTTTTCATTTCTGCCTGCATCAGTGAAATCTCATTATTCTTGATCAGCAGTGATGTTTTTATCAGCTTGTCTTCCTTTAAAATATTTGCATTCTCAATAATATAAGTCATAAAACCACCCTCTAAAACGGTCTTATGACAAGCTATGAATTTTTTACATAAATATGACTAATTGAATAGAAAAAGAGCTGCAGGAAAACAGCTCTTTTTTACGATTATGAAATAAGGCTTTCAAAATGTTCGAAAAACGACGGATAGGATACAGAAATAGCTTCTTTCAGATGAAGCTGAACTTCCCCCTTTGAAATGGCAGCGGCAACCGCAAGCATCATTCCGATTCGATGGTCCCCATGGCTTGAAACAGTTCCTCCTGAAAGGGATGATCTCCCTCTGATCACCATTCCATCTTCCGTTGCAGTAATATCAGCTCCAAGCTTTGACAGTTCATTGACAACCGTATCAATGCGATTCGTTTCCTTGACTTTAAGTTCTTCTGCATCCTTGATTACTGTTTCTCCCTCTGCCTGAGTTGCAAGCAGGGCAATAATAGGAATTTCATCGATAAGCCGGGGAATGAGCGCCCCTTCGATAACGGTTCCTTTAAGGTCAGATGTTCTAATGGTAATATCTCCTGCAGGCTCGGCTGATCCATTTTCATATGGCACAATGCTAATATTTGCACCCATCTGCTGCAACACATCAATGATGCCGGTCCTTGTAGGATTCAGCCCGACGTTTTTCAATTTAATCTCACTATTAGGCACAATGGCTCCTGCAGCCAGAAAGAAGGCAGCAGAAGATATGTCGCCAGGAACATGAATTTCCGCCCCTGTTAGTGTTTGTCCGCCTTTAATCCGAATAGTATGCCCATCTGCATCAGCTTCCCCGCCAAATTGCTTAATCATTCTTTCGGTATGATCACGCGTCTTCATAGGTTCAATAATGACTGTTTCCCCGCTGGCCTGCAGACCGGCAAAGAGCAGCGATGATTTTACCTGTGCACTCGCAACAGGAAGCTCATAGGTTACCCCTGCCAGCGGTCCTCCAATTACTGATAAAGGAGTAAATTCTCCATTCTTCCTGCCATAAATCTTCGCTCCAAATAAACTTAGAGGCGCAGTAACTCTTGTCATTGGCCTTTTTGCTATTGATTCATCCCCGACAAGGACTGTATGGAATGGACGGCCAGCAAGGATTCCCATCATAAGGCGAATGGTCGTACCGGAATTGCCAACATCCAAAAATTCTTCGGGTTCCTGTAATCCATCCATCCCCTGCCCCATAATGGTGACTTTATTGCCTTCCTGTTCAATAGATACTCCGAGCTTGCGAAAGCATGCTATTGTGCTTAAGCAGTCCTCACCAAGCAGAAAATTGGTTACAACAGTCTTTCCCTTTGCAATTGATCCAAACATCACAGATCGATGAGATATGGATTTATCACCTGGTACCGCAATTTCTCCGCTTAATCCTTTAAGATTTGACCTCAAATTTGCCGGAGTCATATTATAATCACCCTTTGCTGGTTTAATAAAGGTCTTACCGCTTGCCTATAGACCAATGGTTGTTTCATAGCTTGTATATTGTTCTAAGCAATTAATTGCCCTTTCCCGGTCCTCTTCAGTCTGAAAGCTGATAACCAGGACTCCATAAATTTCTTCTCTTGTTTCCAGTATTCTGATATTGGTGATGCTGATCTCTTCCTTGGCTAAATATCCAGTGATTTCTGAAATGACACCAGGGTAGTCAGGAACATCAACGAATAGATCATAAAATGCCGGAATTGCCCCTTTTTCTTTTTGCGGCAGCTCATCCCTGAACCGTTTTGCATGGGAAAAATACTCAAATATACCTTCACTGTTTTCTTCCTTGAGGATTGTTTTAACATTCTCCATTTCCTCCTGCCAATCCTCCATTAACTTAAGCAGCACTTCTTTATTCTGAAGCAGGATATCTCTCCACATTGCAGGGCTGCTGGAGGCAATCCTGGTAATATCCCTGAATCCGCCAGCAGCCAGTCTTGGAATCAGCTTTTGCGAACGGCTTGTTTTTTCTGCCTGATGGACAAGAGAGGCAGCCACCATGTGCGGGAAATGGCTCACGATACCAGTTATATTATCATGTTCTTCAGGCGATATGGTCAGAAATTTTGCTTTCGTCCCTGAGAGCCATTCTTTTAACCTTTCAATCTCTGCGGGGGAAATATGGTCTTCAGGAGTGAGAAGATAAAAGGCATTTTCAAAAAGCAATGCTTTTGCTGCAGTAACACCGCTCTTATGGGAGCCAGCCATAGGGTGGCCTCCGATAAAAGTAATTCCTTTTTCCTTCAGTACCTTAGCACAGCTGACAATTTCCTTTTTAGTGCTGCCTGCATCCGAAATGATGACCGTGCTTTTCAATTCACACTCTTCTAATATATGTATTATTTTTTGTGTTTCCTGAACAGGTGCAGCTATTAAAATTAAATCGGCGTCTTTTGCACCTTCTTCAATAGTTACAGAAATTTCATCTGCGACCCCAAGCATTTCAGCAAGGCGTCCCTGCTCTTTATTTACATCAAAGCCGATGATCATGCTCTCACTATGGCTCCTTTTTATTGATAATGCCAAAGAACCGCCGATCAAACCAAGGCCGATAATAAAGATTTTTCCTCTCATTCTCTCACCGCCTTTATTAAAAATAATTCAGAGGCATCTCTGTGCCTCTGAATGGTTTTCAAAAAAGTATTATTACTAAGACCTCATATATTGCCTACAATGCCGCAGCCTGCTTTGCAAGGTATTGTTTCATTGCGGATATCACTCCATCATTCTGTTCCTTAGATCCTACTGTGACACGGACAAATCCCTGGAAACCAAGTGCTTTGCCGGAACGGACGATATACCCTTTTTCAAGCAAAAATTGAAACACTTCATTAGAATCGGCATTAAAGTTGATTAAAATGAAATTTCCCTGTGAAGGGTAGTATTCCAGCTCATGTGCTTCACAGAAAGTATAGAATTGTTCCAGACCTTCCCGATTTTTCAGTCTGCATTCTTCGATAAAATTCTGATCTCCAATGGCTGCAGCAGCTGCTGCCTGAGCAAACTTGTTCACATTGAACGGCTCCCTAACCGGCTCCAGAGCTTTGATCGTTTGAGGATCTGCAATTCCATAGCCTACCCGAAGGCTTGCTAAGCCATAAATTTTCGAAAATGTACGCAGTACAATCAAATTTTCGAATTTCCGGATCAAATCCAATGCATTGTAGTAATCTTCAGCTATTACGTATTCATAATAAGCTTCATCAAGGACAACCAATACATCCCGAGGCACCTTTTGCAGGAAGGAAAGCAATGAAGATTCATTAACATAGTTCCCTGTCGGATTGTTTGGACTGCAAACCCATACTACAGCTGTGTTTTCATCGATTGCAGCCAGCATTCCATCAAGATCATGTCCCCCATCAATTAATGGAATTTCCCTTATCTCCGCACCTTCTACTACAGCATTATGCCTATATTGAGGGAATGTTGGCGCAGCCATAACAGTATTTGTTTCCGGACTTAATAAAGCTCTGGAAATCATTTGAATAATCTCATCCGAGCCGTTGCCAAAGATCAGCTGATCTTCCTGTATGCTTAGGTGTCCAGCCAGAGCCGACCGCAGTTCAGAAGCATAACCATCGGGATACAGAGCAAAAAAAGATGGTGACTGATTCATAGTAAAAAGAACTTTTTCAGAGCATCCAAACGGATTTTCATTTGAAGCAAGCTTAACTATTTTATCCAGACTGTATTCCTTTTTTACTTGATCAATTGATTTTCCCGGCTGGTAAGGAGTTAAATTCAACAGCTGTTCCTTCCATTTCATTCAAATCCACCTCTTTTTCATCACTTTTACTTATTATCGTATTAAAGTATTATTTGATCTGCTCCAATATTATCACAAAACTCTCCATTAAGGAGAGTCTGTGGCCTTTAGATCCGGGCGAAGCTGGATGGCTTCACGCAAATATATATGGCAGATATTCTGCTGAGGGGCACCTGTATTCACATGCATCATAACCCTAATACAATTCCGAAGTGATCCTTCAACAGGTATTTCTCTCATGCACATGACAGGAACATAAGTCCAGCCCTCTATTGAACGCATTGCCTTTGCAGGAAAGGCTGCTGTCAATTCTTCCGTAACGGATATAAATACAGAAGCAACATCCTCAGATTTAATCTTATTCTCCCGAATCATTTGTCTGATCAGCAGCTCAGTTGCTTCTAATACCTCAGACTCACTATTCTTATCTACGGTGACGGCTCCCCTCACCCCTCGAATCACTTGCAGCACCTCCCAAAGCTGATACACCAGCCTTTTTATCTCTTAATAATAAAGACTTCCTTGTTTATTTTAAAAATGTTGCAAGCTCCTGCAGAATAACATCATCAGAAACTTGGTGTATAACGGGCTTACCCACTTCTTTTAAAAGAACAAAGCGGACATTCTGGCCTTCTGATTTTTTATCCTGCTTCATCCTTTCCAGCAGTTTTGAATGTGATAAATCTTCCGGGAGGCCGGTTTTGTAGCCAAGCTGATCAAGCCATCGCCGGAATTCGTTAACATCAAAACGCAGGTCAAGCATTTTTTTACTTAATTGGAGTGCGAATAGCATTCCTACTGCGACAGATTCTCCATGTGTCCATTCTCCATAGCCTTTTTCTGCTTCGATTGCATGGCCCAGGGTATGGCCGAAATTCAGGAATGCACGAACACCCGCTTCCTTTTCATCCTCAGCAACGATCCTGCCTTTGATTTCTATCCCCTTTGTAAGCATCCCGCTTATTTCATCAAAAGGAATGCCATCAAGCGAGCGGATGTTGTTTTTAAGACTCAAATAAAAGTTCATATCATGTATCAAGCTATGCTTTATAACTTCTGCAAACCCTGAGCGCCTCTCTTTTTGAGGAAGGGAAACAAGAAAATCCAAGTCATAAAATACGGCTTGAGGCTGATAAAAAGACCCTACCATATTTTTTCCTAAAGGATGGTTGATGGCCACTTTCCCACCAACGGCGCTGTCATGCGCCAATATGGTTGTAGGAAGCTGAATGAAAGGTATCCCTCTCATAAATGTGGCTGCAACGAAACCTCCCAAATCTCCGACAGCTCCCCCGCCAAAAGCCAGAATAAGAGATTTTCGGTCAAGCTTATGTTCCAAAGCAAATGACAAGCATTGATAGTAAACTTCAAAAGTCTTGGCTTTCTCCCCGCTTGGCACTGTGCAGACTTTTGCCTCTATATCCTTAAGTGCTGTTTCCAGAGCAGGAAGATGTATGGTCCGGACCGTTTCATCTGTGATTATCATTAAATTGGTCATAGCCGGAAAAGTATCTTTAATATATGATTCCAATCCTTCAATTGCCCCTGACCCTATATAAACTGGATAGGTCCTTCCGGGGGTTTTAATTGAAATACTATTCATTAAAACTCCCTCGCAAATTTTCTTTGCTGTTCAACCGAAGCTTTTAAAGCTTCGAACCGGTCAGAATAAAATTGATCGACAATAGCTGAAGCCAGTTCCCAGGCAATTACATTTTCTGCAACGACTGCTGCTGCAGGCACTGCACAGCTGTCAGAACGCTCTATGCTTGCTGAGAAGGGTTCCTTTGTTTCAATATCGACACTTTGAAGGGGCTTATAGAGGGTAGGAATTGGTTTCATCACTCCTCTGACGACAATAGGCATCCCCGTTGTCATGCCCCCTTCTAAGCCGCCAAGCCTGTTTGTTTTCCGATAATAGCCTTTTTCAGGATCCCATGCGATTTCATCATGAACTTCACTTCCGGGCTTCCTTGCAGCCTCAAAGCCAATGCCAAACTCAACACCTTTAAATGCATTAATGCTTACCATTGCCCCTGCTAGCTTTGAATCGAGCTTGCGGTCATAGTGTACATAACTTCCGACTCCCGGAGGCATGCCTTCAACAATAACCTCAACTACTCCGCCAATGGAATCGCCATTTTCTTTAGCGGAATCAATGGCATCCATCATTTTTTGGCCGGCATCCTGATCTAAACAGCGGACAGGTGAGTCTTCTGTGATTTCCTTTAACTCTTTTAGTGAAGAATAATCTCTTTTGCCTGAAACAACCCCGCCAATTTCAATAACATGGGCTGCAATTTCAATCCCCAATTCAGAGAGCAGTTTTTTGGCAGCTGCACCGGCTGCCACCCTCACTGTGGTTTCCCTGGCTGAAGATCGCTCCAGCACGTTCCTCATATCCCTGTGCCCATATTTAAGGGCTCCATTTAAGTCAGCATGGCCTGGACGGGGACGGGATATTTTTCTCTTTACTTCACCCTCATCCTCAGAATTAAGCGGGTCCTGGCCCATAATTTTTGTCCAATGCTTCCAATCATTATTCTCAACAACGAGTGCCACCGGCGATCCTAATGTATATCCATGCCTGATACCCGCTGTTATTTGAACAGTATCCTTTTCAATTTGCATCCTTCTGCCTCTGCCGTATCCTTTCTGGCGTTTGGCAAGTTCTTCATTAATATCTGAATCAATCAGCGGCATTCCTGCAGGCAGGCCTTCTATTATAGTGGTCAGCTGCGGTCCGTGAGATTCACCAGATGTAAGATATCTCAAAACTCTTTCCCCCTTCAACTCATTAAAGGATTATGTATCAATATAACATAATGATAAATATAAGAATAGATAAAATTGAAAATTCCTATAATATTTTATTTCTTATTATGAATGGAGCCATTTTAACACGAATAGTTATTTACTACAAAACGGGAAAAACAAAGAAAAGAGGATGTCTGAAAATAATCCCCTATGCTGTTGCTATTTTTATTCTTTTCTATAAAAAAAGGTTTCAGCAGATTCCAAGTGATAACGGCCAGCGTTAAAAATCTGTTCAGTGCTCCCAACAAAGAATATGCCATCTTTTCTTAATGCGCTGCTGAATTTATGATAAAGCTGATCCTTTGCTTCTTCTGTAAAATAAATAAGAACGTTCCTGCATACAATTAAATCAAAAGGCCCGCCGAAATCGTCTGCAAGGAGGTTTTGCTTTTTAAAAATTACCGTCTTTTTTATATCCTCTGATACTTTATAATAACTTCCTTCACGCCAAAAGAACTTCTGTCTAATCGTTTCAGGAACTTCATTAAGCGAACGTTCAGGGTATACACCAATCCGGGCCCTCGCCAGGGCATTTTCATCAATATCTGTTGCAGTAATCTTTATTTGGGATATTGGCAGCAATTTTGATAAAATCATGGCAATTGTATAAGGCTCTTCACCAGTGGAGCATGCTGCGCTCCAGATTTTCAGATTCCTATTCTGCTCTAATAGCCCCGGCAGGATTTTTTTTTCAAGCACCTCCCACCTCTGCGCATTTCGGTAAAATTCGGAAACATTTATCGTCATCCTGTCCAAAAAATCATTCAGGAGTTCCCTATCCTTGACTATGCCATTAAAAAAATCTCCAAATGAATTAAAGCCTTTTTTCTCATACAATGATATCAGCCTTCTCTTCATTTGTGCTTCTTTGTACAGAGAAAGATCGATCCCTGTATTTCTTTTTATATTTAGAATAAAATCCTGATAATCGTTAGCCATTCCTTTTCCCCTCTTATAATAATTGGTGAGCATGTGTCTCCTTTTATCCATGCCCGCTATCTGTAAAAATGAATTCGGTTACAAAAAAAGCACTTGTCAGGGACAAGTACTTTTTTGAATATTAGTTAATCCCTTCATTCATTAGCTTTTTGTATTCCACTTTTTCTTCCTCTTTGAAGAAAAGGCCGATTTCACGTTCAGCACTTGCCGGTGAATCTGATCCATGGATTACATTTTTTCCAACTGTGATGCCGAATTCTCCGCGGATTGTTCCAGGAGCAGCATCTTTAGGATTTGTTGAACCCATCATCTGACGAGCTGTAGCGATAACATTTTCACCTTCCCAAACCATTGCGAAAACTGGTCCGGACGTAATAAAGTCAACAAGTTCTCCGAAGAATGGACGCTCTTTATGCTCTCCATAATGCTCTTCCGCAAGTTCCTGACTGATGCTCATTAGCTTGCCGCCTACAAGCTGAAAGCCTTTCTTTTCGAAACGGGAAACGATTTCCCCGATTAGATTGCGCTGCACTCCGTCTGGTTTAACCATTAAAAATGTTCTTTCCATTGAATTCCACTCCTAAAACTTATGTATAGTGATTTATGTTAATCCACGAAAATATTAACATTGTTTTGAAAATTTAGCAACAGAAATCTGAAAGCGCTTTTACTTAATAATTCCCGGAAAAACAAAATTGCCGGCACCCTGTAAAAGTGCTGGCAATTAATTGGCGGATTAAAATTTTCTTTTGCCTATAAATTTAGCAATATCCCGCAAAGCTTTCTTTGACCTGGAAGGAGGCAGCTCTTCGAGAACCCCCAAGGCTTTCTGCAGATATTTATCACTAATTTGCAGGGATTTTTCAATTGCACCGGAGTCTTTGACCAAGGCAATTATTTTCTCTATATCTCTTCGTTCAGTTCCTTCGTGGACTCTGCTGATTTGATCACAGATGGTCCTGTCCTCCATCGCAAATAAAGCAGGGAGTGTAATGTTACCCTGATGGAGATCTCCTCCTGCCGGCTTGCCAAGCTCTTTATCAGTACCGACAAAATCCAGGACATCGTCAATAATTTGATACGACATTCCCACAAAATAGCCGAATTTAAAGAGCTTTTTATGTATACCTTCCTCTACATTAGCCGCAATGCCGCCAAGCTGGCAGCTCACCGCAATAAGCATGGCTGTTTTTCTTTTAATTCTCCGGAAATATGTCCTTATATTCTGATCATAGTTATACTTATCTTTAATTTGCTCAATTTCACCTATGCACAGTTCCACAAGGGTATGAGAGAGAATTTTGTGAGCATGCGGATTTTCCACATTGGTTATTAATTCCAAAGCGCGCGCGAAAATATAATCACCGGTATACATGGCAATCTTATTATCCCACTTTGCTTTAATGGTAGGCTGCCCCCGGCGGAGTTCTGCATCATCAATAACATCATCATGGACTAGCGACGCCATATGGATAAGCTCCAGTGATACCGCTACGTTTTTAATTTTATCAATATCATATTCTCCGAATTTTGCAGCAAGCAAAACAAAAACTGGGCGGATTCTTTTCCCCCCGGCCTGCAGCAGATGCAGGGATGCCTGATGCAATAGAGGAGACTCTGCCTTAATGGTCTCCTCAAGCTCGTTCTCTATAACAGTTAAATCTGAATTTAAAAATGAATACATCATTTTCAATTTCATTTGCTTACTCACCCAGCTTATCGATCCCGTCTGATCTATTCTCTATCGTTCGATGAGAAACATACAGAACAAGTTATTATTTTTATTTCGTTCCAATGTGTACAGCAGCCACACCACCGCTATAAGGCTTAAATGTGACATTTTTAAAGCCTGCTTCCTCAAACATTCCTGCAAGTTCTTTCATCCCTGGAAAGTCTCTGGCTGATTCCTGCAGCCAGGAATATTCATTAAAGCTTTTGGCAAAAAGTTTGCCAAACATAGGCATGATAAAACGGAAGTAGAAATAATAAGCCTGCTTGTATCCGAACAGGGTAGGCTGAGAAGTCTCCAGACACACTGCTATACCGCCAGGCTTTGCAACACGGTGCATTTCTTTTAATACCTGCAGATAATCCGGAACATTGCGCAGTCCAAAACCGATTGTAACATAATCGAAGGAATTGTCCGCAAAAGGGAGCTCCATTGCATTTCCATGTACAAGCTCCACTTGCTTCAGTTTCCGATCCTTAATTTTTTCCTCGCCGATTTTTAGCATATTTTTACTAAAATCCAAACCTACTACTTTACCGCTTTCTCCTACGGCTTCAGCAAGCGCTATGGACCAATCGGCTGTACCGCAGCATACATCAAGAGCTTTTGAACCCTTTTGAACATTCATCTTTTTCATTGTATCTTTGCGCCATCTTAAGTGCTGCTGAAAGCTGATGACTGAATTCATTTTATCGTAGTTGCCATAAATCTTTTCAAATACGCTATGAACACGTTCTTCTTTTGATTGCTGCATATTTTATCCTTCTTCCACAAAAGTTTTAGCCACAGACTGACTATTATTGAAAATGCAGTGAATACGCTGCTCTAATAATTCATTTGCAAGAGGAAATTTCCTTAGGGATTGATCAACCAAATTCCTTGAAAAATCAATATATCTGTCACAAATGAGAATCAGATATCTCCGCTGCTCCGCAGACATGTCTTTCACTTTTGGGAAAGTCAGTTTTTTAAGGGCTTCAAAAACAACTGAGGTGCCTTCCTTCATGAACTGCTGCTTTTCTGCAATCAGGCGCTTAATGAATAAAAGATTCGATATTACCTCTTTCCAAGCTGCCTTGCTGAATGCATCAGCCAGTTTTTCAAAAAGTGACGCCTCAACTTTTTTGACTGAATTCATCAGGCTGTCAACTGCATCAGGAGACTTCTGATATAGCGAAATTTTATGCTCATTTACATCTTTTATCCCATCTGCGAAGGCCCTGATCATTCGGATATCATCAAAAGCTGCGAGAATCTTGTAATATAAACCGCTGTAATAAACACCTGCAAGGACAGTAAGCTGTCTGTGTTTAAGACCATTGTCTTCAGATTCATCGTTCTTAACAAGTTCATGGGTATCAAGGGCGATTTGGATAAGCATTGCAGTTACTGCATATTTTTCTGCTTTTGAGTCAGGTATTTCCACATCATCCAGGAAAGAGATTAGAAGCAGAAGCTTGTCTTCATCAATAACAGGAGAATCAATATATCTGAGCAGATAAGGGTGGTTAACTTTTTTCTCAATCTGTTCTTTAACATCTGCTAATTTAATCTTCACATCATGCATGCCATCACCCTTGTTTCCCCTTAGTTTTCTTTTTTCCATAGCCGCGATTTCTCAATGTGAATACTGCGACAAAGAGAACGGGCACATATTGTCTTATTCATCTTATCTATTTTTAGCCAAATCATTGATTACTATTAAATGTAAAACGGGCAAAAAAAAACCTTTTACCCGGTATCTTGTATTCAAGAGAAATAATCAAGCAGAGACAATTATATCATAAATTACAGGAACATGTCAGGACAATCTCCTGTGAAAATATCCTATCCTTCTAATCAAAGGGAAAGCTATTTCTTTCCTTCACTTTCTATTTCCCCGCAGCTTGTCATTATTCTTGCATTCCCCCGGATTTTAATCGCAGACGTATGCTCGGTAAACTGAGCAATCATTACTTCACCCTGGTCAAGTTTTTCTGAATGGTGGAATCTTGTATCAGAGCCTCTTGTTAACCCTATGACGTTAACACCGTCTTCTTTGGCTTTTATCACAATATAATCATGTCCTGATGGACTTTTCTTTTCCATCCATACCATCCTTTGCTAAATAATGTTCATTCATAATTACTTACAAAAAAAGGCTAAAAGTTTTATCTTTCAGCCTTTGACCTATTTATAGCCTGAACTCACCATTAACAGAGCTCTAATTTTTATTGTTTAATCAGCGAAAGGACTTCAGCCCGTGCTCTTGCATCCTCTGCAAAAACGCCTCTTACTGCTGATGTCACCGTTTTTGAACCAGGTTTTTTAACACCTCGCATTGTCATACACATATGTTCCGCTTCTACAATGACCATTACACCATGGGGCTCAAGCTTTTCCAGGATGGAATTTGCTACAGTAGATGTGATGCGTTCCTGAAGCTGAGGACGCTTTGCAACTGCCTCCACAGCTCTGGCAAGTTTGCTTAAACCTGTTACTCTGCCGCCCCTCGGGATGTAAGCTACATGAGCAACACCAAAGAAAGGCACAAGGTGATGTTCACACATAGAGTAAAATGGAATATCTTTAACTAAAACAAGTTCTTCATGATCTTCGCCAAATACTGTTTCAAAGTATTCTTTAGGATCCTGGTTAAGCCCCATAAAAACTTCTTCATACATTTTTGCGACTCGCTTTGGCGTATCAAGAAGTCCCTCGCGATTCGGGTCTTCACCGATTGCCTCTAATATTAAACGCACCGCATCTTCTATCTGGGCACGATTTACTTCTGCCATAATTATGCCTCCTATGTATTAACACTGTGGTAATAATATGTTCATATTAGCATAACCCTTTCATTCAGGCAAAACGAAACTTCCGTGTCTTTCACTAATATTAATAAACCGCCGTTTCCCCTGTGGTCAGCGCGATTTCAGATCGGATAAAAAAGAAAAAACCGCGAATATTCGCGGTTTTTAGCTCAAGCATAAGCTTTAAGCACTTGTATGTAGATTATTTAACTGCATCTTTAAGCGCTTTACCTGGTTTGAAAGCAGGAACTTTGCTTGCAGCGATTTCGATTTCTTCGCCAGTTTGCGGGTTGCGTCCTTTACGGGCAGCACGCTCGCGAACTTCAAAGTTTCCGAAACCGATTAGTTGTACCTTATCACCATTTTTCAAAGCATCAAGGATTGTATCGAAAACAGCATCAACTGCTTTAGTCGCGTCTTTTTTAGAAAGTTCGCCAGCTTCAGCAACTGCGTTAATTAGTTCTGTTTTGTTCATGCCTTTCACCTCCTCCCAAATATGGATAAAACCCAGTAAAATAAGATTCCTTACATACATTTGTAAACAAAATTACTGAATTCTATACGTTATGGCGTTTTTTTGTTTAACAAGCCCTATAATAAATGATAAATTGAAATTTTTCAATCCAAAAATCATTATAAACCCTTTAAATATAAGGGTTTCGGCCGCCATAACAGTAATTCTGTTAAAAGATTATCACAATCAAATGCTGTTATCAAGAATATTTCATGATTTAATGGGAATCTTTTCTTCTTTGCAACATATTTGTAATAAGCTGACCTGTTTTTATTACCCTTACGGCGCTTTTTAAAACACTATTTTAAAAAGTCAATTGCAAATTAAGCAGTGAATTTTTCAAACGTTTCCTTTAAATTAGGATAAACGTAAAAAAAGACTCCAAAAGGAGCCTTCATTAAAGGATTATCGCAATTAATCCGCCAGAGCCTTCGTTGATGATTCTTTCTAATGTTTCTTTCAGTTTGTATCTTGCATTTTCAGGCATTAGGGAGAGTTTGGCCTGAATTCCTTCTCTTACGATGGAGCTTAGGCTGCGTCCAAAGATGTCGGAGTTCCAGATTGAAAGCGGATCGTCTTCAAAGTCCTGCATTAGATAGCGGACAAGTTCTTCACTTTGCTTTTCTGTTCCAATAATAGGTGAGAATTCAGATTCCACATCTACTTTAATCATATGAATAGATGGAGCAACTGCTTTTAGTCTTACACCAAAGCGGGATCCATGGCGTGTAATCTCCGGTTCATCCAGGCTCATATCAGCAAGCGAAGGAGCAGCAATACCGTAGCCGGTTTGCTTCACCATTCTCAGTGCATCGGAAATTTGGTCATACTCTGCTTTAGCATGGGCAAATTCCTGCATCAGCTCGAGCAAGTGGTCTTTTCCGCGGATTTCAACACCGACTATCTCTTTAAGGACCTCATCGTAAAGATCGTCTGGCGCATATAAGTCAATTTCGGCTACTCCCTGCCCCATTTCAATTCCTGCAAGGCCTGCCCGGTCAATGAATTCAAAGTCGCTGAATTGATGGACCACACGGTCAACATCTCTTAGCCTCTTAATATCCTTAACCGTTTCTTTAACAGCTTCCTGATAGCTTTCACGAAGCCAGTGATCTTCATGCAGCACCATTACCCAGCTCGGAAGGTTTACATTGACTTCCAGTACCGGGAACTCATAAAGAGCTTCACGCATAACATTTAATACATCTGATTCCCTCATGCCTTCAACACTCATGGCCAGGACAGGGATATCGTATTTTTCAGCAAGATCATTTCTCAGTGCATCCGTATTTGGATGGTGTGGCTGGACACTGTTAATGATCATGATAAACGGCTTGCCAACTTCCTTTAACTCTTCAATAACCCGTTCTTCGGCTTCCAGATAATTCGCCCTAGGGATTTCTCCAATTGTTCCGTCAGTTGTAATCACCACTCCGATAGTCGAATGCTCCTGAATCACCTTTCTTGTTCCTATTTCAGCAGCTTCATGAAAAGGAATCGGCTCTTCATACCAAGGTGTATTGATCATTCTCGGGCCGTTTTCATCCTCATAGCCCTTCGCCCCAGGTACTGTATATCCCACACAGTCCACGAGCCTGATATTTACATCCAGCCCTTCTGCAACATGTACTGTAGCAGCCTGGTTAGGGACAAATTTCGGTTCTGTTGTCATAATTGTTTTGCCGGCAGCACTTTGAGGAAGCTCATCCTGTGTGCGGGCACGTTCAGCTTCATTCTCCATATTTGGCAGTACAACCAGTTCCATAAACTTTTTTATAAATGTAGATTTGCCTGTGCGAACTGCGCCAACTACTCCAAAATATATATCGCCGCCAGTTCTTTCGGCAATATCTTTAAAAATATCAACCTTTTCCAAGTGATCCCCTCCTGAAATCTTGAGTTAATGGGATAATATTATCCTATCTATTATGTTTGGACATTATATGTGTATGATGTTGTCCTACATTGTTATGACAGTTTTTTTAAATTTTTACCCCCCTATCAGGAATGTGCACTGCACCTGCCAGCCCGGCTGGAAATCGGCAATCCTATGACAGTCTGAAATGGACAGCTGGCCACTCCAGATTTCCTTTTTTATTTACTAACTCCCCTTACTTCTTTATTTCTTTGCCTTTATGCTTATAGTCAATAGTTGAAGAGTGGTTATAAAAGTATATAAAAAAATAACCCTTCTCCTACAATATATTTTGCAGGAGAAGGGTTATGACTATTTCACCAAAAAGATTGGATCATTCGTGCCGGGATCAATTGTATATGGCAGAGAATAGGCGGGAACAAAATCAGAATCCTCCACAAGAAGATCTCTAATATCTTCTCCAGATTCAGGCTTGTTTTCCTTATTTTCCAATGCCTGATATAAATCAGCCCGATAATCCACATATACCTCTGCATTGCCGGTAACGACATACGGGAGGCTCTGGCCGCTGTATGGACTGAGGGCTTTAGGTTCTTCCTTAAATCCTAATTTTTTGAAATCCATTGTAAAGACATTTTCAGCAATCTGCTCTTTATAAGGCGGGAACCCATGTGCTTTAACCCTAAGGTTAATATCCCTGATGGTTTCAGCAATTCTTAAATCAAAAATCTTCACTTTCGGATCTGATTCTGCATCAACGATCACATATTGAAAAACTCCGCCTGATTCAAAGGCATTCCCAGGCGGCTCTGCCATATATTCCGGGGCAATTTTCTTAAAGTCAATTGGATACTTTTGATAGATAGGGGTTGTCTGATCCTTGGTTTTAATCGGCAGAAGGCCATTATTTGCTTCCCGATATTGGTCCACTGCCGACTGGACAGACTGGAGCTGATCCTTGTAGGCTATCTGATTTTGCGATAATTTCTCTTCAGGATACATACACCCCGTCAGAATTAAAGCTCCACTCAACAAAAGCAAAAACATGTTAAAAGCTTTTTTCATTTAATCAACCCTTTATGTAAAAGTACTAGCTGCTTGTCGGACCGCTGAACACGACAATCACTATAATAATCCCGCTTATTATCATTAAAAAGTAGGCAACAATGGCTGTTATAACCTTAAAAACTCCAGCTTTCAGCTTGTAGCGGCTAAGATATATTAATATTATTGATAAAAACATAAATCCCATTGATGCTAGGGATATCCACATTTTCATTAAAGCCGGCGACATACAAATCAACTCCCTTTTCCGAGATGTATTATAACATATTAAATGAATAAATCTAAAAGCTTTTCATTGCGAAAAAAATTAAGCACAAAAAAACTGAGGCAAAGAAGGGGCAATTCTTTACCTCAGCCATTTGACTAAATAACCCAGCACCCTGTTCATTACACTAGTTTGCTTCGTTGCATTGTATGCAGGAACCTGCTGTCTCGCATCATCTAATGCCTATATTTTTCAATTAATAAACATTTCAGTTCTTTTTATTCCCGCTTTGATCTTCCAAAACGTTCGCAAGATCTTCCATCTCATGTGTTTTTCCCCTTGCCATCAGAAGATCAACAGCATCCTTCGCATTGACATTATTAAACAGAACATCATACAGAACAGTGGTAATTGGCATTTTTACGTTATATTTTTGAGCCAGCTGATGTGCCGCCTTTGTTGTCCTGACTCCTTCTACGACCATGCCCATATTGTCAAGGACCTCCTGGAGATTATGTCCCTTTCCAAGAAGGTTGCCTGCCCTCCAATTGCGTGAATGGACAGACGTGCATGTAACGATCAAATCACCGATTCCCGCTAATCCGGAGAAAGTAAGCGGGCTTGCTCCCATCTTCATTCCGAGTCGGGCAATTTCAGCAAGACCTCTGGTTATCAGGGCTGCCTTGGCATTGTCTCCATAACCTAAGCCATCTGTAATTCCAGCTGCAAGGGCAATGATATTTTTTAAAGCCCCTCCAATCTCCACTCCAATGATATCCGGGTTTGTATATACTCTGAAATTGTTATTGATAAACAAATCCTGAATTTTTTCGGCGGAGTCCATATTTTTTGATGATACCGTAACAGTAGTTGGATGCCGCAGACTAACTTCTTCTGCATGGCTTGGACCAGAGAGTACCACTACACTTTCCAGAAGATTTCCGGGCATTTCTTCTTCAATCATTTCAGAGATCCGGAGAAGTGAGTCTGGTTCAATGCCTTTACTTACATGCACTATGGTAAGAGGCTCTTTTCTAATTCCCTTGATCTTCCCTACTACTTCACGAATGGCCTTTGTCGGGACCGCCAAAATCAAAGTGTCTGTTCCGGTTAAAGCCTCTTCAAGCGACGTGTATCCTCTTATTCCTTCAGGCAGATGTATCCCTGATAAATATTTTTGATTCATATGCTGCTTATTGATTTCCTCTATTTGATCAGGATTATGGCCCCACAGTCTGACATCATGCCCATTATCCGCAAGCACCATCGCCAGGGCAGTACCCCAGCTGCCGGCACCTGCTACAGCTACACTTTCTTTTTTCTGCTCCATTTGATCACTGCCTTTTAACGTATTTGGATGCATCAAAAATTCATACGATTCTGCCTGCCAGACAACAATAAAGATTTCTGGCTGGCGTCATCATAATTATTTTCTTTCCCTAGCAAATATCTTAATAGGTGTGCCTTCAAAGCCAAAAGCGTCTCTAATTCTGTTTTCCAGGAAACGTTCATATGAAAAATGAAGAAGTTCAGGATCATTAACAAACACAACAAATGTCGGCGGCTTCACAGCAACCTGTGTTGTATAATAAATTCTTAGGCGTCTTCCTTTATCTGTAGGTGTAGGATTCATCGCGACAGCATCCATGACGACATCATTGAGGACGCTAGTTTCAACACGCAGAGCATGATTTTCACTTGCTGTGTTAATCATTGGGATGAGAGTATGAATACGTTTTTTCGTTTTAGCAGAAAGGAAAACAACTGGTGCATAATCAAGGAATTGAAAATGCTCACGAATATTTTGTTCAAAAGCCTTCATTGTTCTCTCATCTTTTTCAACAGCATCCCACTTATTGACAACAATAACAACGGCTCTGCCTGCTTCATGAGCATAACCGGCAATACGCTTGTCCTGCTCAATGATTCCTTCTTCCCCATCGATGACCACTAAGACAACATCGGAACGTTCGATTGCCCGCAAAGCTCTCAGTACACTGTATTTTTCTGTTGTTTCATAGACTTTCCCTTTTTTTCGCATTCCTGCAGTATCGATGATGACATATTCCTGACCGTTAACCTTCACCTTCGAGTCGATAGCATCTCTCGTGGTGCCTGCTATATTGCTGACAATGACCCGTTCTTCGCCAAGCATTGCATTTACAAGAGAGGATTTCCCGACATTCGGGCGCCCAATTAATGAAAACTTGATGACGTCTTCTCCATATTCAGTTTGGCCATGTTTCGGGAAATGCTTGGCTGCTTCATCAAGCAAGTCTCCAAGACCAAGCCCATGAGAACCTGAAATAGGAAATGGTTCACCAAAACCAAGTGCATAAAAATCATAAATTAGATCCCGCATCTCAGGGTTATCGATTTTATTTACACCAAGAACTACAGGTTTTTTGGCTTTATATAAAATTTTGGCAACTTCCTCGTCTGCAGAGGTAACACCCTCTCGCCCGTTTACAAGAAAAATGATGACATCTGCTTCATCTATCGCAATTTCTGCCTGAAGGCGAATTTGCTCTAAAAATGGCTCGTCCCCAATATCAATTCCGCCTGTGTCAATAATATTGAAATCATGAGTCAGCCATTCTGCCGAACTATAAATCCTGTCCCTTGTCACTCCCGGAATATCTTCGACAATGGATATCCGTTCTCCTACAATTCTGTTAAATATCGTTGATTTTCCAACGTTAGGACGCCCGACAATAGCCACCACTGGTTTTGCCATGAACATCACCCTTTCAATTCTTTATTCTAAAATGTTTCAACATCCCATTTATGTTCCAGAAATGCCTTTACCTTGGTAAGCATACAGATGGCTGTCCACAATAACACTACATTGATGTTAAAACCATCCAAACAGCTGTACATTTATAAAATAAACCCTTCTCAAAGATAGAAGGGCCTAACTTAGATATTTTAACAAAGAGAAACCTTCCTAGCAATAGGAAAAGCGGAAGGCGCCCGCTTAATGAAGGCACGCAGACTAAAAACGCCACGTCCTGTGGCAACGTCTGCATGACCCACATCCTGTGGGCCTCAAGCATAAGACGAGCCGGCTGAAAGGTTGTTCTTTAACCTTTTGGACGGATTGGAAGAAATGTTGAGGCGACTGCCCAGGGACGACAAGCATAAGACGGTCCCTGTAAGAAGGTGGTTTTTCCTTCTGGAAGGGAACGGCTTATGACCTCGAGTCCCTAGGAGCCGAAACTAGACAAGCTTATGACCTCGAGCCGATGGCGACTGGAGCTAGACAGGTATCGAAGTTCAAAAATATAATTTCTGTTTTATTAAAACTTGGAAGCTACATTAATGCTTAACAATTACATATAGTTCTTCTGTTAATGCATGGGCAATACCATCAAGAATTGCTTCAAGATTGGCTGCGATGATTTCCATTTCTTTTTTATCTTCACAATGAAACACGGCGGTACCTGATGGTATCTTGGATGGATTTGTTGTAATTGCAGCCAGTATGAATTTTTCAAGCACCATACGCTAACTTCCTTTCCCATTCGTTTGCCGTTCAGTAGGCATCCTAATCGCATTTTCGAGTGTCGGAACCGCTTCGATGACTTTTATCGCTTTATTAATATTCTTTTCCTGCGGCAATACGAAAACTCCTACACGCCCATCATCCAGGTCCCTTTTCGCAAGCGGAACAAGCGCAGGAGTCCCGGAATCCCGGTAAACACCCAAAGCAGTAGAAACATCATGCAAAATAGCCTGCCTCTGCCCAAGATTGGCTATGGTGGAGCGGGCATTGAAATTTTTAGGTTTTAAAATAAATCCCATCCCATATCGCAGCACTTCCTCTTGTCTTTCGGGCAAACCTATATTCATGATATAAATATTATCCACATACAAGCCCGCTCCATCAAAACGCGGTTCCACAAACTCAACTTCAACAATTTCCTTCAGCCTTCCCCCTGACATTAATTTTTTGGAAATAAGTACGGCCAGAAGGGCTGCCGCAAGCCCTCCCCATATATTAAATACCAGATAGCCAAGCGTGCTTAATAAAGATGTGAAAATCACAAGATAATTTCTGCTCTCGAAGGCGATCGCTACACCTTCTATATACGTTTTGCCTCTCGGAACCATTTCGTAGCTGTCCAGTTCAGTAAGCGTGTTTCTTTCCATGTTTCTGACTTCCCTAAACTGGGATGCAGCAAGGGTCAGAAACGTAATAGCTGTGAATTCTTCCTCCATTATTGAAGGAATGGCCACCGTTCCCAGGCCGGCAGCAATGAATCCCAATGCAACGTGTATAATCTTTCCATGTAAGTATGTAGGATATTGCCGGTAGTCGGTCCGAAGCATATAAATACGGGTCAAAGTTCCAGCTGCCAGACCAAAAAGTATCGGGTACGTATATTCGCTCATGATAATTTTTGTTTCTCCCTTTCGAAATGTTTAAAGTTGGTTTCAATAAATTTAACCGCCCATTGCACTGTAATCCATACGGCCGATATGGAAACAGAGATTGCCATGATATCCAGAAAGGCCAATGATCCAATAGTGTAAGGAAAGGAAAATTGTTTAAGAATGAGCGCATATAGAACTTCACCCTGGATGCCACCCAGCAATATTAGCGGCAGTCTGAGCATTCTGTTTTTTTGCAGGAGAACAGCCATATAAACGAGAAGGATTGACAGCATCCAATTCCGGGAGAACATTACCCAAACCGGATCAAACAGTTCAAACAGATGAAATATGACATAGGCCATCATCAGGATGAAAGTGCAAAAAAAGAAATAAAGTTTACTCAGTTTTTTTAATCTCCCGGCAAAAATATATAAAGATACAATCAGAAAAAGGCCACCAATACCAGTTTCAACATTGAAGATTTTAAATGTCCAGGGTGACAGCGTAATGAAGATTAAAATCCAGGCAGACAATAGAAACCTGTATTTATTATTTCGATCCATAAAAAAAGTTGCCATAATCCAAACCATCCAGGAAATCCAATAGAAAATTAATCCTTCCATCCTCTACCTCCTATCATTTCCATTATGGCTTTTTCGTATTAAAAATAACCCTGCAAGTTCAAAAGGATTATTCCTTTTGAATCACAGCTATCTTTTTGCATAATTCCTTTACACTCACTTCATCTTAATAACATGGAGGTGTTTATTATGGGCAAAGACAGACAGGAAAAAAAGCTGAAGAACAGCGGAAAAGTGGAATCCGATCGCGACCAGGCACTTCATTATCCTGGAGCTGCCAAGATGCAGAGCCCCGAAGAAGCCAGATCTTTGAATGATTCAAAATACAGTTAAAGGTTAATATCCAAAAATAAAGCTCCCGTCAATTGACGGGAGCTTTATTTTTGGATTATTCGCTGAGAATAGGCTTTTGTATCAATGCCACGTTCATTCAGCCAATGATGAGTTTTTTCGGTTATTATAATTGGAGCCTGCTGAAGCTGGGTGATGTTTGCTGCACCAAGGGCAGTCATGATCACTTTTAATTCAGTATGCATATTGTTAATCTCTTCAATGAGTGCTTCAAGTCCTTCTTTCATCAGAACCTTTAAAAAGTATCCCGCCATCCCTGCAGCTCCTGCCCCAAGAGCAATTGCCTTAGCTATTTCATGACTTGTTCGGATGCCCCCGGAAGCTATGACTTCAATATTATTTTCCAAAGATGCAGCTTCTGCAATGGAGACAGCTGTCGGGATTCCCCACTCATTAAAAAACGACAACAGTCTCTCTCTTCTGGCATTTTCTATGCGGGAGAAATTCGTTCCGCCAAATCCGCCAATATCAATTGCTGTAACACCGGTTGATGCAAGCATTGAAACTGTTTCTTTATTTATGCCAAATCCCACTTCTTTTACAACTACTGGAACTTCAGAATGAGAAACGATATTTTCAATTCTTTTTAAGGCACCCCGAAAATCACGGTCACCTTCAGGCATGGTCAATTCCTGGACTACATTTAAATGAATTTGCAATGCATCTGCTTCAATCATATCAACCGCTGCTTTTGCCTGATCGATTGTAGCTTCGCTGCCTAAATTGCCGAAGATAATTCCACTGGGGTTTTCTCTCCTGACAACCCTGTAGGATTCTGCTTCACTTGGATCCTTCAGGGCAGACATTTGAGATCCAACTGCCATAGCAAGACCTGTTGATCTGGCAGCCAGGGCGAGATCCCGGTTAATTTGAACCGTTCTTTCTCCTCCGCCCCCTGTCATGGCATTTATAAAAATTGGCGAACTTAATGTAAGTCCGCCAATTGAAGTGCCTAAATCAGCCTGATCAAGAAACGCATCAGGAAGACTTTGATGAATAAATGCAATATCCTCTAATCCGGTATTGCTGTTTTGGCCCGTTGCCAAAGCATGCTGGATATGATCCCATTTACGTTTTGATCTAGACAAAATTTATCACCATTACTTTTTTAAATTCTTTAGCTGGTCGCCAATCATATCACCAAGTGAGAAGCCTTTATTTTCTTCAGGAAGTTCATAGTCAGTCACTTCTTCCTGTTCCTTTTCAAGAAGATCTTTGATGCTCAATGACAGGCGCTGGTCCTGTTCGTTCACATCAAGAACCTTTACTTTTACTTCCTGTCCTTCGCTCAATACTTCATGAGGAGTCCCAATATGCTTATGCGCAATTTGAGAAATATGGACAAGTCCTTCTACACCTGGGAAAACTTCCACAAATGCTCCATAAGAAACAAGTCTTTTTACTGTTCCATCGAGAGTGCTTCCTTTAGGAGCCTTTTCACTGATATTATCCCAAGGCCCTGGCAATGTCTCCTTAATGGAAAGTGAGATGCGTTCATTGTCCCGGTCTACACTTAATACTTTCACTTTCACTTTTTGGCCTTCTTCCACAACATCTGAAGGCTTCTCTACATGCTCATAAGAAAGCTGGGAAATATGGACAAGACCATCGATCCCGCCGATATCAACAAATGCTCCAAAGTCAGTAATTCTTTGAACTGTTCCATCCAAAACCTGACCTGCCTGAAGGGATTCAAGCACCTGGTGTTTTTGTTTTCCTTTTTCTTCCTCTATTACAGCACGGTGAGAAAGAATGAGGCGATTTTTATCTTTATCAAGCTCTACAATTTTAAATGTCATCGTTTTGCCTTTATAATCAGTAAAGTCCTCAACAAAGTGAGCTTCAACCAGGGAAGCAGGAACAAATCCGCGCACACCCAAGTCTACTACTAAGCCGCCTTTTACAACATCTTTTATTTCTGCTTCAAAAACTTCACCCTCATTAAATTTCTTTTCGAGAGTTTCCCATGATTTACCGGCATCAACTTTTCTTTTAGAAAGAATAAGGGCATCTTCCTCCACTTTTAAAACTTCAAGCTCGAGCTCATCTCCTTCTGAAACCGCATCGCCTGCTTTTTCAATATGAAGGCTTGAAAGCTCGCTGATTGGGATAATCCCATCCAATTTACTGTCAGCAAGGTCAACAATGACTTGCTTTTCTTCCACTTTGGTAACTTGGCCTTTTACCTTGTCACCCACCTCAAAATTTTTAACTTCTACTTGATTCATTTCCTCTGACATATGTATTCCTCCTTAATCCAATGGCTGCTTTCAAATTTTTAATCTGTATTCAACTGCCTGCCATCCAGGCAAGAACCCTGTGTCAGCAGCAGAAATACTCGAATGGCTATTTATTTTGCAGGCTATTTTTCAACTGCTG